>CAZPHU010000018.1:0-43903 GCA_964586285.1 uncultured Fibrobacterota bacterium
ATGTGCATTAAAGGAAACGGGAACTTGCCCGGATAGAAGGCCTTCTGAGCAAGTCGCAGCATCACTGAAGAATCTTTCCCCACAGAGTAGAGCATCACCGGATTTTTGAATTCGGCAACGACTTCTCGCATTATATGAATAGATTCGGACTCAAGCTGCTTCAGATGCGATAACGTATAAGACGCCATAGTAGCCTTTCAATCATTCAGTCATTTGGCTGTTTAAAAAAAAACAACGCGCGAATTTCGGATGGTAATTGGTATCTGCCTGGAGGCACCTTCTCCCCGTCGGCGGCACCTGAAGGTACGCTTACAGAGACAACGCAGGGGGACAAGGCTGTTCAATTGATGAACAAAAATATATTGTAATTAAACCGAAATGAAATCCTGGAAGTTTCCAGAGTTTCGGCTTTCCAGTAATTAATTCGAAAAAGATTACACGAATGATTTGCGCATTTGAGTTACGCATTCGTCCGATCCCACTATTCGGCAGATTGGGGAAGGATACCGCCTTCAAGATCGAGGTTGGAATCAATCATCTCCTTGAAAAGTTCCCTGTTTTTCCAGACGATATTGCCGATATCGCCCGATTTGGGAAAAGGAAACGGCTTATCTGTTGTTGATTTGGAGAGTGCGATACGAAATTTGCTGGATTGATGCCAAAAACGGGCGGTCTGCGATAACCACATGAGCTTTTGTTCACAGCTAAGACTGTGAAAATCGGTATGACCGTCAAAATCCGCATCCGTCATAGCAGTCAGCTTCGTTCTGAAATCACTGTCACTCATGATTCGTTCTGCCTTTTGTGAACAAGCTGTAAAAGGTGCTCGAGATCGAATCTGTCCTTAAGACGCAGGGGTTTGATTTTTTTCTTCATAGCGATCAGACGCTCGCGGGAGACTACATCGATCGAATCCTCTCCGATAGTAACCCTGTGCGCATCCTGGGCCAATAAGTCATACGAGTGCTCCTCGGTCAGGAAAACATCAACCTGCCTATAAGGGTTTTCGCTGTCCACAAAGGTAAACACCAGGGCGTTTTTTTCTTCGATCATTGCCTGAACCTTCTGGGCATCCAGAAGTACCTCAGGGGGAAGAGGTACGCGCGGGTGAAGTCGCAGAGCTTTCATCACTGCGATAAATTTGCGCATGTTTTCCCGCTGCATATCCACAGAAAGATCCAGATCGAGTGTCATCCGCTCCACTCCGTGAAGCACAACCGCTACCCCGCCGCAAACCACATATTTTACATCCGCTCTATTCAGTGCTTCAAGAATTTCCAGCAGATGATTGTTGGCGTAAGGTGTTTGTATTTTCTCTTTTTCCTCTTTCATAAGATTCTTGTTTGATGATTCCTGTTCCTTCTTTTCTCTGTCAGGCACCATAGATCACACGCCCGCTTTGCAGAAGCCGCCAGGCGGCATTGCGTGCATCTACACCCTCAAGCTCTTTTGGAGTAAAAACCATCATTTGTACGGCAACTCCTTTGAGTGCCTCGTATATTTCCCGAAATTCCTCAAGCCTCTCCATTGAATGACGGCCGGTTTCCTGCACAATCAAAAGATCGACACCGGTTTCAGAACTGTTCGATTCAACACTCCCATCCGACATAACCGCTTTTACCACGCCGTTTCGTTGAAAAATCGGATGCAGCAACTCCCTAATGAGCTGATCGGATATACGAGAGCTGAATTTTTCTTTAAGACTGAGCGCTGCCGAGGGCACGAATTCGCTTATTCCCTGTTCATTACTATTTACGGCGTCCGAAACGCGATTTTCCCAGCCCCCATCCAGTTGATGATATTCCTTGAACCATTTAACAAAGCGCGGAATTCCATCCTTTATGGGAGTCGAGGGGGTAAAGCCCAGCTTTTTCCAAGCGTATTCGGTGTCGGCAAAGGTAACTTTAACATCACCGGGCTGCATAGGAAGCAGGTTTTTCTCAGCCTTTTCTCCCAAACAATCTTCAATGATACCAATCATCTCCAACAGATCCTCTGTTTTATGATTTCCGAGGTTAAAGACCTCGTAAGGATCAAGATCCTTTTTATCAATAGAGGCTATAACACCCCGCACGATATCATCTATATAGGTGAAGCTGCGTTTCATGTCCCCCCGATTAAAGACATCGATAGGCTTTCCGTTCACGATGCTGTCCGTAAAAAGCCACAGGGCCATATCGGGACGCCCCCATGGACCGTAAACGGTAAAAAAACGCAGTCCGACAGTTTGAAATCCGTACAAATGCGTGTAGCAATGAGCCATCAATTCATTTGATTTTTTTGTTACCGCGTACAGACTGATCGGAGTATCTACCCTGTCCTCTTCACTAAAAGGTACCTTTTCATTTCCACCATAAACACTTGAAGAAGAAGCATATACCAGCTTGGGGATTTTGTTATGCCGACAGGCTTCAAGGATATTGATAAAGCCGATAATATTGCTGTCGATGTAGCTGTGAGGATTGATCAGACTGTACCTCACCCCAGCCTGGGCGGCAAGATTGACCACTACATCGAAGGAATAGGCTCTAAACAGCGCATCGACCGCCTGCCGGTCCTGAAGATCTCCGCGCACACAGGTGAAGTTTTTGAATTTTTTCAGCCGCCTGTTACGGGCCTCTTTAATATCGACAGGATAATAATCGTTAAAATTGTCAAAACCTACAACCGAATCACCGCGCTCTAATAGATGCTGCGCAACATGCATCCCAATAAAACCGGCGGTTCCTGTAACCAGCACATTCATTTTCTATCCCCTATTGAAACAGATCGGCATTACAATGATTTCAAGCAAACATTAGAGCAAATTATGTTCCGCCGAATCTTTCGTATTATCCGATTCGGATTGACGCTCTACTTCCTTTTTCAATTCCTTTATCTCACTCTGCAAAAGATCAAATTCATGCAGACGGCGATTGAGATAGTCTCGAGTTATGCGCAGCTTCTCCTTTACCCCATCGGGAGTAAGGATATACTGCCATCGGACCTTCTCAGGATGATTTTTGAGTTTTCGAGCCTTAATTACACCTTTTCGAGTTAATCCGGTCATAACATAGTTAAGCTTTCCCAGACTGATTCCAAGCCGCCTGGCAAGAGATCGTTGGGTCTGGGAAGGATTAAGCTCCAGCTCCTTGATGATTTTATACTCTATCATTAATAAAAAGAAACAGGTTTTTTTGGAGGTTTATTGACGCGGATATTTTTTAACCGCTTTTATAAGAGCGGACAACATAATCAGGAGTTCAAAGTTCTGAGATCTCCCGCCATTATTCACTTATTCTTTGTAACCGGTTGATAATAAGCTTTGAAGGCGCACCTTTCCCCCGTGGGCGGCACCATGCGGGCACGCATAAATATGAGGACGGCCGGTTTGTTCATCTACTGAACAAAATAATACAGTGAATGCCCAGGATGCGCAAGTATAAGATTTTTTCGGCAATCGACTATTTTTTCCGGGATAAAAACAGCTCTCTTTTTATCCCGTCGATGTACCGGCGATCTTCCTCTGTTTTGTCGGAGGAGTTAAGAGCATGTGCGAAAACAATAAGCAAGGTCGTGAGAAAAAACAGCCCGAAAGCAAATACCAGAGGATACAGTTTCTTTTCCTTAAACTGCTTGCTGACAAATACAGGATCGATAATCCGAAACGCCTCTTTAGCCACGACCATCTCTTTTTCCACCTCTTTTGCCACCAGCTCTTGAATTTTTGCACGAAGCAGCGGGTCGATTACACCGATGAGCTGGCTTTCCAGGTGAGCGCGATTTTCCTTGGCTTCCTGCTTCACAGACCTTTTTATATATGTATCCAGATGAGTCAGGTAGGAGGAGAGAACTTGGTAGGTAAAAATAGAGTCGCTGTTGCTGATTTTTAAGGACATGGTGTTATTCTTGTTGATTTCTTTCTCCAGAAACTCACTTTTGAGGTATCCGGCTGCCTCCAGAGGTTTCGGCGTTACAAATTCCTCTACCCAACTTTGTGCAGCGGTGTCCCAGAATTCCGCATAGATAAGAGGAAGCAGGTTGTTCTTTTCGATCATCTCCGCGTTGAATTTTCTGCTGTTAAGTATAAGATCGACATTTTCCAGACTGGCATTCCCTCCGAGATTGAGCTGACTGGCCACCATGCCACCAAACATCCCCAGCCCCGAAAGGTTTGGCGCCCCCTGCGATTCGATTTCACGCGGCGCGATCAGAGCTTCTGCTACATAGGTTGGTCCTTTCACGACAGCGGCGACATAACCGCCTATGAGACCAAGAATGGTTACTCCTATAAGAGCCCATTTGTTTTTAACCAGCACATAAAAATATTCAAGGAGATTTATTTCGTCGGGATCTTGCGAAAGCTGTGCGGGTAAAGGGGATGTCGTAGTTTGCTGCGTATAGGTATCTGTTTCGGCGGCATTATTCATGTATTTCAACCAGTCCTTTGATATTTCTCCGCGACTTAAAGCCACGGCAGTTTAACCAATATGTGGAAAGCAATCGTTAAAGCCGGTATATCATTGATTTCCAAGCTAATCAATATACACCCGTTATAACATTTACAGCAACTGCTGTCTTGAAAATGTGCCCGATTTATTTTTAAAACGAATAAGTGGCGCGCAACATTATCAAGAATTTAATTTATGATTTGATTGCGCAAGCTTACATCATGTATTATTAAGGTCCATACCAGTTCACTTTCAACAGGAGAGTGCCCTATTTCGTCTGAACTTTTTACTCTCATTACCACTCCGCTGAGCGGAGATAATCCGTTTGGTGAGAATATCAATTACGATCCCGACTTCGAAAAAGTCAAAAACGAAATTGGTAAACTTTCTAATACCGACTGGGAAACGATTGAGACCTATTCGAAAACTATCCTGAAAGAAAAATCCAAAGATATCAGGGTACTGGCGTTCCTCAGCCTTGTTTATCTGCGGGATGAGAATTGGGATGCTTTTACCGATATCTTCGACGCCCTGGCACATCTTGCCGAAGAAAACTACGACAATTTATTTCCGGATCGGCCACGCGCCAGGCAGTTGGCAATGAAGTGGTTTTCGGAGCAGCGGTTTAATGATGCTATCGCCGAAAAGAAACCGTCCGAATCGGATTACGACCAAATAGTTCGACTCATTGAGGCACTGGATAAACTCAAAAAGGTATTGGAAGAGAAGTTTCCGGAAGGTTCGCCTTTTCCGTCCCGTCTGTTGAGTGAGGCGCAGAAATGGGAGCGATCCAACAAACCCAAACCGGCGCAAGCCGCACCGACTTCTCAGCCGCACACCGAAGCCAAAATAGATCAACCGGGGGCTTCGGCCTCAGCTTCCACTGCCGGGGGGACGGATGCCGCGGTTGGGGCCGGTGATCCGATGGATACGCCTAAGCAGGCGCTGGTTACAGCAAAAAAAGTAGCACAGTTTCTTATAGAGCAGGAGCCGCATAAGCCCCTGGGTTACCGTATGCTTCGCGCATCGCGATGGGACATTCTTGAGAAGGCGCCGCCAGCGGAAGCCGGAAAGACTCAACTGGCGGATCCTAGCGCCGAGCAGAAGTCGGCCATTCAGAACATTATATCAAAATCAGACTGGAAAGCGGTGTTGTCCGCAACGGAGAAAATGTTTCAAACTGCGGCTAATCACTTCTGGCTGGATCTTCAGCGAATAAGCGCCAATGCGGCCAAAAACCTCGGCGATACATTCAAATCCGTACATGAGGCAATTTGCATCGAAACAGCGCTGCTGCTCTCGCGCATTCCCGAGCTTGTGGATCTGGCATTCAGTGACGGAACCGCATTCTGCGATCCCGCCACAAAAGACTGGATAAATGATGAGGCTCTGCCGAAATTGGCTTCCGGTGAGGGGAGTTCAAAAACCGCCGCATCCGAAAAAATCGAAAAAGAACGTGCCCAAATGAACGATCTGATTGCGGCAGGCAAAATCGAGCAGGCCCTGGACATGCTGCAAAAATCGATCAGCAACAGCGGAATACCAAGAGATAATTTCCAACGTACGCTGTTCATTTCAAAACTACTTTTTACCGGCAAAAGGCCGGATATTGCAATTTCGGTGCTTGAGTCGTTAAATGAAACCATAGAAAGATATCATCTAGATGAGTGGGATCCGTCATTGGCAGTCGAGGCCTGGACTCTACTTGCCCAGGCATGCAAGGCGGCTCAAGCGGGAAAACCTCAACCGACACAGCAACTTTTAAATGAAAAACAGGCACTTGCAATTGGAAGAATAAGTCGAATAGATCCGAAGAGCGCGTTTAAAATATCTCTTTAATTATCAGCAGAAAGGCGGTTCCTTATGGGTACCAGTTTTCAAAATGAAATACCACCAGCACGTATCAATCTTAAGCTCGATGTGGGTAAGGGGGATGCGAAAAAGAAAGTTGAGCTTCCATTAAAAATGCTTGTGATGGGAGATTTTTCGAGCCAGAAGCATGATGATCGGGTAGTTGAGCGTGAAAAAATTTCTATCAACAAGAATAATTTCACCCAGGTCATGGAAAGCATGGACCTGAAATTAAAATACAGTGTCGACAACAAACTTACCGGCGAGGGCTCTATTCCGGTTGATCTGAGTATCAAAAATATGAACTCTTTTAAGCCGGAGAACATCGCCAAGGATGTTCCCGCACTGAGTCGTTTACTGGCGGCACGTAACCTGATTCGGGATCTCAAATCAAACCTCCTTGATAATCGTGAGTTCAGAAAACGTCTGGAAGAAATCATTCAGAATCCGGATGCGGCCCAGAGCCTTCAGGAAGAACTGAAGAAGATCGTTCCCACCGAAGAGGATAAGGAAGTCGAAGAGAAGTCCGAATAAGTGCGACGATTTTAAATACGATGGTCAGAGCAATTTAATAAGGAGACATAAAAATGGCAGAAGAAGCAAAACAGGCGGAAGCTGGAGCTGAAGCTGAAGCACAAGGTCTTGAGTATATTTATCAGACTATGAATCTAAACGTCCCGGATAAAGCCGTAGACGTAAACAGTTTTAAAAACCAGGAATCACTTGCCGAAAGTGAAGCAAATGAAAGAATTGGTGCCGCGCTGGCCTTTTTTGTAGACAGCGTGTTGCAGTCGGGACAAGCGGTCGAGAAAATCGATAAAGCAGTTCTGGATTTCCATATTTCCGAGATCGATAAGAAAATATCGGCTCAGCTGGATGAAATCATTCATCATCCGGAATTTCAGAAGATGGAAAGCGCCTGGCGTAGTCTGAAGTTCTTAGTTGATCGAACTAATTTCAAGAAAAATGTCAAAATAGACATCCTTGACGTTGCAAAAGACGAGCTGGCAGAGGACTTTGAGGATGCCCCCGAAACCATCCAGTCCGGCTTATACAAACACGTTTACACCGACGAATACGACACTCCGGGTGGTGAGCCGTATTCGACAATGATTTCCAACTTTGAATTTGATAGTGGTCCGGAAGATGTTGGTCTGCTTCAGGAGATATCCAAAGTCGCCGCATCCTGTCATTGTCCTTTCCTGGGAGCGGCTACTCCCAAGTTCTTCCGCAAAGACAGTGTGCATGATCTACCAAAGATCGAAGACCTGCACAACTATATGGAACGTACGGAATTCCTTCGCTGGAATGCTTTCAGAGAAACCGAAGATTCACGCTATGTCGGCCTGACACTTCCCCGATTTTCACTGCGTCTTCCATACGGCCCTGAAACAAACCCGGTAAAAGAGTTTAACTATGAAGAAAACGTAACCGGAGCCGATCACGATAAGTATCTGTGGGGTAATGCATCCTTTGCGTTTGCAGCCAACATGGTACGTTCATTTGTCGATAACGGGTGGTGTGTTCAGATTCGCGGTCCTGAGTCAGGTGGTAAAGTGGAAGATCTTCCGGTCCATTTCTATGATGTGGGTAAGGGAACTCAGATGAAAATCCCTACTGAGATACTCATTCCCGAAACCCGCGAGTTTGAATTTGCCCAGGAAGGTTTCATACCTCTTTCTTTTTATAAGAACAGAGATTACGCTTGTTTTTTCTCCGCGAACTCGACGCAGAAACCAACTGAGTATGACGATCCGGTAATTACGGCTAACATGCGAATAAACTCACGCCTTCCATACATCTATTTGGTATCCCGTATTGCTCATTATCTGAAGGTTATTCAGCGCGAGAATATTGGGTCTACCAAGAGTAAAGTGGTCTTACAGGATGAGCTTAACAGCTGGATAACCGGTCTTGTCACCGAAATGAACGACCCGGGGCCCGAGCTTATTGCAACACATCCGCTTAAAGCCGCAGAAGTTGAAGTTAATGAGATACTGGACAATCCGGGTTTCTTCTCCGTATCTCTCGCTGTTATGCCTCATTTTCAAATCGAGGGAATCGATATCAACCTGTCCCTGGTTTCCCAGATGCCAAAGGGAAAATAAAAAAAGTTGAAAAAAAAGCAGATATGTGATGGCCATCACATATCTGCTTGAATGCATATCATATATTATTAGTGCAATTAACAGAAGCGTCCTTCTCCGTTTACTCATCAATAAAAAAAAGGAGTGATGTATGCCAATACCAGCTTACTTGTGGATCAAAGACGAAACAGGTGCGGACATTCAGGGTTCTGTGGATGTCGCCGGGCGTGAAGGTAGTATCGAGGTCTTAGAGTTTCATCATGAAGTTCGAATACCGACCGATCCGGACACCGGAAAGTTGACTGGTACTCGTAAGCATGAAGCATTAACATTTGTGAAAGCATATGATGCTTCATCCCCTTATCTGTACAAAGCAGTTTGTGAAGGTCAGACGTTCAGTGAAGTCGAATTGAAGTGGTTCCGTATCGATGAAACTGGAACAGAAACCGAATACTTCAATCACAAACTGGAGGGAGTAAAGGTATGTTCGGTCAAACCGATCATGCACAACGTTAAAGCTAAAGAATTCGAACGGTTTGTACACATGGAAGAAGTCAGCATACGGTACCAGAAAATTATCTGGACGTATTTGGATGGTAACCTGCAGGCAAGCGACGCCTGGAAAGAAGGCCGTTAAGTTTTCTTCGGGGGGTTCATGCCCCCCTTTTTTTTCTCGCGCTTACCTGAATCTCCTGCCCTGAAATGCGCGACTTTTCACTTACCTTAGGTTTTTTATTGGTGTTGAAGCCCACGGCTTCATATTAGTTTTCGTTTCTTCCGGGTTTATGTTTTTGAGGAGTTTTATGTTGGAATAATTGGACTTGCCTGCGTTGCCATTTACCTTAAAATAGGAGTCGCACATGTGCAGCCGTGCATTATTTCTCTGTCTTTTTTGTCTATGCGCTTTGCAGTTTAGCTGTGGGAAACATTCTACCCCTCCCCTACAAACGGGAACTGTCGAAATCTTTGTTTACGCCCATCGTATCCATAAACCATCATTGAACAAAAGTCTGTCAAACGCCTCCAGTCAAGAGATAACCTGGGATAAACTGATTCTCGAAATTACTGCCGCCGATATCGAGACCATATCAGATACGATTATTATCAACGGATCAAATGCAAATACCACGATAAACCTTCCCGCCGGAGATGACCGTACGATTACTGTTTGGACACAAGACAACAACAACAGAGTAATCCATGGTCGTGAAGAATACAGGACGGATATCATTGCCGGACAGACGGTTTCCGCCGTTTTCGAGCTATATCCGGCAGTCGGCTCAATATATATACAGCTGGCCAGAGTCCCAACTACAGTAGATTCGGTCATTGCACTTTTCACCTGCCCAGAAGACAGCTTTTCGGTGAGGGAAAAGCGACAAGGGGTAATGTTTTTGAGTCTTGATTTCATTCCGGACGGGGCGCAGGGAAATCTGTACATATGGGCCAAGGATGAAGCGGGTACTGTCGAGTATGCGGATACACTAACAATTCAATTCGATGCAAACAACAACAATTCGCTTCAGGCACACTTTACCCTGGATCCGGGCAATTTTGATCTGGACGTATCTTTTCAGAAACCAGCCGTAACGGTCGTATCAGGAACAATTGAAACACATAGTTTTGACAATGAAAGCGGCCCCTTAATTATCTCAGAAATCATGTATTCAGGTGATCGCAATTCCGAGAACAGTGATTCCGATTACATCGAGATAGTAAATCCTACAGATTCAACTGTGTTTGAAGATACTCTGACTTTGGAAATACACGGAACAGGCAGCTCAAATTCCACTGAATTTAAACTCCGTGATTTCAGGCTTTCCCCAAAAGCGGTTTATCTGATAGGAAACTGCGGAGGCAGTTTCTCTTCCACCGACACCTGTATTTCATCCTTTTCACTTCCAAAGAGTGGAGGACGAATTCTTGTACTTAAAGGAAGCGGTAATAGAGTGCACGATTATGTGGCTTACACAGTTGGAGATCAGGGATGGCCCTCAAGTGAAGATAAAACGGCAATAATTTACTATTCCGAACCCTTCAGCCCACAGGGAAATAATTTCGGAGCCAACTGGCATCACGCGACATCAATTATTCCGGAAACATCACACAAAGGTACTCCGGGATCGGCACATATGTATTTTGAAGAAATTATAAACAATTAGTACATTATTTCAGTTTTTTTATACATATGCCACAGAACAAAACAAACCGTCTGGATTTCCTTTCTCCGCTGTCCAGAATACCGGGGCTTGGCCCAAAGAGAATCTCGGCTCTTCGAGAAGCCGGTATTGCTTCAATAGGAGATTTGCTGTATTACTTCCCCAGGCGATTTGAGGATCGATCGATTATTACGCCGATATCTGAGGCCTCTAATTATTTGGGTTGTACATGTTGTATTATCGGCGAGATTACCCGAACACGAATGGAAAAGGGCAGACGTCCGCGTTTCCGAATACAGGTCACGGATAAAACCGGCAGCATTGAGGCGCTATTTTTTCAGGGAACGGGTTACTATCGAAATTCGTTGCGTACCGGAATGCGCGTTTTGCTTTTCGGAAAGATCAGCAGGTTTGGTTCAATCCAGATGGTTCATCCTAAAGTGGAATCATTAGGCACAAGGGAACTGCCGGAAATAAAGTTACAACCTGTTTACCCCCTTACCTCGCTGATGAGGGAAGTGAATTTACAGCAAAAAACACTTTCTCATGCGATTCATTGGTCTCTAAAAAACCTGCGACATTATCCACAAATATTACCAAAATCGATAGAGGAAAGAAAAAGCTTCCCGCCCCTTTGCGAATGCCTTTTTAATCTTCATTTCCCGGAGCATCCGAAAGCGGATAAACCGTACCGGGAAAGAATCATTTACGAAGAATTGTATAATTTGGCACTTTCTCTTAGATGGAGTAAGCGAAGTTTTTCTCTTCCCGGCCGCCCCCTTGATGCTGGAGTACTACCCGAAAGGTTACGCGAAAGCCTCTCCTTTAAACTGACGCCCGGGCAGTTGGATGCCGTATCTACTCTATTAAAAGATGTAGGCGGGTCGAAACGTATGCATCGTCTTTTACAGGGGGATGTTGGATGTGGAAAAACTATTGTGGCATTGTTTGCTACACTTGCCTCTCTCAACCAAGGATACCAGGTCGCATGGCTTACGCCGACAGAAATTCTGGCCCGTCAAACCTATAAAACGATTTCCGGATTGCTCTCTTCGCTGAATTTTTCACCCGATTTGTACTTAGGTAATAGCCCGGCAGAGAGCAAACGATCTATAAGGGCAGCAATGCGCGCCGGGCGTCCGGGCTTTATTATCGGAACACATGCTTTGATACAATCTTCTTTAAAATTCAAGCAACTCGGAATAATTGTAATAGACGAGCAACATCGATTTGGTGCAGAGCAGCGCCTTCGCCTTCAGGAGCAGGACCCGGGTGCAGATTTCCTTCTCATGTCGGCAACTCCCATACCCCAGACACTTGCCAAAACCCTTTACGGAGACTTGGAAGTAACTACAATTCCTGATTTACCCGCGGGTAGAAAAGCGGTTAAGACTTATCAGGTACCGAACCAAAAAAGACAAGATATGTACACGTTTCTACATAAAGAGGTTTTCGAAAAAGGTGGGCAGGCCTTCTATGTAGCTCCACGTATAGGGGGGGAAGAAGATGAAGAGCAGAGCGAGCAAAACAAGATCCGTGATGTTAAGACAATATGCAAGGATCTTCAGAAAACGGCGCTAAAGGATATTCCAACCGGCTGTATTCACGGCCGTCAGACAACACAGGATCAGGAAGAGACGATGAGACGTTTTGTAGATAGAGAGTATAAGCTCCTTATTGCTACCACGATTGTCGAGGTCGGAGTGGATATCCCTGATGCTACAGCCATTATCATTGAAAATGCCGAGAGATTCGGCCTGAGTCAACTTCATCAGTTACGCGGACGTGTTGGCCGAAACTCCAAAGATTCCTACTGTTTTCTGCTTTCCGAGGCTCCTTCCGGAAGCGATTCGGAAAATCGACTGAAGCAGTTTTGCAAACTTAATGATGGTTTTAAGATAGCCGATTTAGACCTGTCATATAGAGGACCTGGTGATGTTGACGGTTACCGTCAATCGGGTTGGTCCGATCTCAAAACCGCCGATATCCTCAGAGACGCCGACATTTTTAGAGAGATTCAGAGAGAACTGGATTTACTTTTAAGCCGTTAACCTACTAACGCATTTGATTCAACCGCTTAATTAGATAGGGCTAAAAAAAATAAGACGCAAATTTGCAAAAAAGTTGCTATTTTACTTCTGTATTCAAACCGGGACATTTTTTTAGCCTCAAAGATTTTCATCTCTAGCACCTTACCATACTATGCGTGTTGACCATGCTGGAAACTTACACTCTTCAATGGAATTCGATATGCTGAGAAAATGTAACAAAAAATTTTCACCTTTTACTCAATAAGATATTATATTATGATCGCGTCACCGGCCGCTTTTACAATGGGTGAGGTATAAAAGCTATGATTGCTTATGTTTTAGTTTGTTTTCTGTATGTTTCCTGCTCATTGCTTCTTCTCTGCTATGGTATGCAGTGCTATGTTCTAACCTTTTTATTTGTTAGAGCGAGAAAACAACGACGTGCCGAACACCTGAAAAAAATGTCGTACTTCAATGAGCCACATTTCAACGGCAATTATCCTTCTGTTGTGACGCAGCTTCCGATGTATAACGAGAAAACCGTTGCCATTCGCATCATTAATGCAGCAGCCGCCATGGACTATCCCCAAGGCAAGCATGAAATTCAGGTTCTGGACGACAGCACCGATGAGACAGTTGAATACGTCGATAAGGCTGTAAGCCAATTGAAATCAAAAGGTGTGCGTATTTCAGTTGTACGTCGAAAAGATAGAATCGGTTTCAAAGCAGGTGCGCTGCAGAATGGTCTTAAATATACCAAAGCAGAATTCGTTTCCATCTTTGATGCAGATTTTGTTCCAAACCCGGACTTTTTGAAAAAATCCATCCCATTTTTCATAGATCGTCCCGACCTTGGACTCGTTCAGGGGCGCTGGACCCACCTTAACCGTGAGGCCTCGCTTATTACACGCGGTCAGGCAATGGGAATTGACGGCCACTTTATGGTCGAACAGGCGGCCAGAAGCTGGAATAATCTGTTTATGAACTTCAATGGAACAGCTGGGGTTTTTCGTCGTAATGCAATTGAGACCAGCGGCGGGTGGCAGCATGATACCCTCACCGAAGATATGGATCTTTCCTATCGCATGCAATTGGCCGGCTGGAAAACCGAATACGTACCAGATCTAGTGGTACCTGCCGAAATCCCCGAAGATATGAACGCTTTCAAAAACCAGCAATTCAGATGGGCAAAGGGATCGATTCAGACGGCGATCAAAATTATCCCCCTTCTTTTAAAGAAAAATTTGCCCGCGTTCAAATTCATGCAAGCAGTATTGCATCTCACCCACTATGTTGTTCATCCCTTGATGTTGATAATGGCGATTCTGACCATGCCGGTTTTACATTTTGTTAAAGTTTCACTACCGGTCCCACTCTTCCTTGGGGTTGTCTTCGCAATGATTGTAGCTTCCAGCGGCCCCTCTACGATGTATCTGGTTTCGCAGCACTTTTTGGGGTTTTCCAAACGAAAGACATTGTTGCTTATACCGGCACTAATGCTAATAGGCACGGGACTGGCAGTTAATAACGGGAAAGCCGTTCTTGAGGCGATCTTCCGTATGCACTCTCCTTTTCATCGAACACCAAAAAAAGGTCAAAACAAAGGTAGATCATACAAACCGATCAAAGACCTCACCAGTGTACTGGAAGTCTTGCTTGGGCTGTACTGTATGGCAAGTTTGTATATGTTTCTGGGATTTACGAATTTTATAGTAAGCCCGTTTTTAGTCCTTTATGCCTCAGGTTTTCTTTTTGTAGGCATCCTTTCTATTATCCATTTCCGACACCCCGATCTAATCGACAGACCTTTAATAGTTCTCCTGGAGCCGAGTAGGTCTAAGCCGCGCGTCTCCTGACCTTCTATTCTTCATTTTCCGCCGAATCGTAAAAAGCAGGAGCCAACTCCTCCACGATTCCCCAGAGAACTGTATCGGATGAGTAGAATCCTTTCTGGATACGGATGGTCAGATCTGAAAGGTATCGCTCCCGTGAAACCTCATCCCGCCATAAAAACCTTCCCTTTCGAATCGACGGCCTTTCTCTATTTGGTTTCATAAAAATCCCTTTTGTTTTCTAAATTATGCTTCCGTGCTAATACAAATATCGACAAATACGAAACAAAGCTTTAGAATTATAAGCGCATGATGTTTGCCGGTAAGGCTGTTAATGGATGAAAATGATACAATCAGATTTTTGAGAACAGATAACTTTACAATTTATTTTCCAATTATTTCTTCGAATCTGTGTCCCATACGCCACGGCTCCTTATTATTGATACAACTTATTAGCAGTAAACAACTTATATGGTTCGATATTGTATAGATGACGTAACTGATGAAATGATTCTGGGCGAATCCATATTCCTGCCTTCCGGTGAGCTTCTATTGGCGGCAGGTTATCATCTAAAGAACCGTTACCGACAAAGGTTAAAGCAGCTTGGATATGAGACTGTTTCAATTGAGGTAAAGGGAACCGAAAACGTTCAACCGGAACAGATCATCACAACCCATCTTCAAAATGAACTTACTCAAGCTGTTAACATGTCCGCAGCAGCCATTCAAGACATGCTTCGAATCAGGAAAGAAGGCGTACAGACCATTCACCGGATTATTCAACAAAACAAACAGCACCTTAATAAATTTTTATATTCATCCGGCCTATTCCAACTAATTGAATCCCTCATAGACCAGCTGTTAAGTCAGCCGTCCATAGTTCTTAACATGATAAAATTGCAGGAGAACGGGCGTTCTTTTTTTACGCATGCCATTTCGGTTACTATAACTTCACTATGCCTTGGGAGGGTTTTTCGCTTTTCTCGCGAAGAGATGAAACAGCTTGCGATCGGAGCAATCAACTATGACTTGGGGCTTGTGGCTCTACCCGAAGGCATCACCCAAAAGGACAGTTCGTTTTCAGATGAGGAATTCGAGATCTACAAGAGGCATACGGTTTACGGTTATCTATTGCTTTCTCAGAATCCTGCGATAGCCCCGACCAGCGCCGCAATTGCACTTCAGCACCATGAAAAACAAAACGGCCAAGGTTTCCCTCGTGGTCTTAGGGGCGAGAACCGCTTACCCGAAAAAGATTTTCTTCGAAAAAATGTTATCCATAGATTCGCCGAAATTGTTGCCGTAGCCGATCAATATGACATGATGACCACAGGTCGTATGTGCACAAAAATTCATGCAAGAGATGCGATCAAGGAATTGGTCAAAAAATCCGGAAACACTTTCAACAAAGAAATCGTCAAAAGCCTGATTTCAATTGTACCCGTTTTTCCGGTCGGAAGCAGAATACGGGTAACCCAAAGCCCTAACCCACGCTATCGAGGATTACAGGGTGTGGTGGCAAAGGACAACCCGGGGAACCTGGAAAAACCCCAGATAATCCTGTATGAGGACCAACGTAACAGGCGGTTAACACCCCTTCTGATCGATCTGCGAAAAGAGCCGGAAACATTAATTGAGCTTCTGATTTGACAAAGATCAAATCATATTTCCATACTCATGACCTCACGAACTTCTGAAAGAGTTGCTTGAGCTACCGATCTGGCCTGAGCTATCCCTGTTCGGAGCGCTTCGCGAATAAAATTCCTGTCCGCCTCAAGTTTTTTCCGTTCCTCCCTTAATGGGCGGAGGTATTCGTTTAAGCACTCGGTTAGTGATTCCTTAAGTTTTTTGGCACCGCCATCTCCAATGTCTGATGCGATTTCCTCCGGTTGTTTTCCGGTGGCAAGCGAAATCAACAGTAGTAAATTGGACACCTCGGGACGATTAACGGGATCGTAGGTTATGAGTCGCTCGGAGTCGGTTTTCGCCCTTTTAATCAGCTTCGCAGTCTCGTCTTCGGTTGCACTGAGCATAACTGCATTATTTCTGCTCTTGCTCATTTTCTGCGACCCATCAAGCCCAAGGATCAAAGGTGCTTTACTGAGAAGCGGTTGAGGTTCAGGAAAGACAGGCTTTTTCCCGGCGAATCGATCATTGAATCTTCGGGCAATCGTACGTGTAAGCTCAAGGTGCGGTAACTGGTCTTTTCCCACGGGAACGACAGTGGCTTTGCAAAAAAGAATATCGGCTGCCTGATGAACAGGATAGGTGTACATCCCGGCGTTTATACTTCTTTGTCCGGATGCCTGGATCTCCTCTTTTACAGTCGGATTACGATCAAGCTCCGCATTTGTAACCAACGTCAAAAACGGCAGGAGAAGCTGATTGAGTTCGGGAACATGGCTGTGAGGAAAGATGTATGTTTTTCCAGAGTGGGGATTTAGTCCGGCAGCAATGTAATCTATTGTTAATTGAAATACATTTTCGGATATGTTTTCAAAAGTATCTCTGTCGGTGAGAACCTGGTAATCAGCTATCACAATGAAGGTCGGAACGCCTAACTCTTGAAGTCTGACTCTGTTTTGTAACGAACCGAAAAGATGCCCGATGTGAAGACGACCAGTTGGGCGATCCCCTGTAAGTACACGGTAATCCTGCGGTTTACTCTTAAGCTTTTCCTCAAGCTGGTTGCTTCTTTCTACAGTCGCTTCGAATGTTCCATAATCGATAGTTTCTGAACCCGCCATATATTTCCTTTCTTACACCGTCATTGCAACTACAAAAAAAGTCAGCTGTCCTGCTTAAACCACCTATCAGAGAACAGGAACCAAAGTGAAAAATATATTCATACCCCCATTACGGATGGTTGAACTACGGTTTTGGGTTCTTTGCGCAAGAAAGCCAGGGCATGATTTTGAATATCGGTGAGATTCGAAGCGTTCTGAATTCCGGAAAAAAACTGATGTCCGAAGAAAAAATTGCGTGCGAAATATGCAGCAAATTGCTTGATTCGTCCAATTGCCTTTTGATCGGCGAAATCTTCCAATACATAATTAAAAAATCGCTCCCATACTTCGGCATAATCCACGATTACCGCTCCATGGTTAAATTCTCGGAAGATCCAGGGTTTTACCACGGCCATGCGTCCTATCATTAATCCCTTAACATCTTTAAAATACCTCTGATTTTCAAGGACCGAATTCAAACAGCATATGTCGCCACTTGCAATTACAGGCAGACGCGTCTTTTGTGTAATCCACGGCAAAAATTTCCATCGAGCCGTTCGTTTGAATTTTTCCTTGAAGAAGCGCGGATGTACAATAAGTGCATCAACCCCCGCATCCTCAAGCAAGCGAATACGTTCTACGAAAGGTTGCTCCCACCCCCGCTCATCTTCTCCCAGGCGGCACTTGGCGGTTAGAATCCCGCCCCACTTCGCACGAACTGTTTGTACAACTTTACGAAGGCGTGGCTGGTCCATAAAGAGTCTGGCTCCAGCATGTATTTTTCGGATTTCAGGTGCCGGGCATGCCAAATTAAGATCTATTGCGGATGGGTTAAGCGCTGCCACACGCTCTATTACAGTCCCGCAATCCTCAAAGCCGGTCAACAAAAGCTGGAAAACGACCTTTCCCTCTTCCTCTCTTCGCAGGGTAAAGGGTGTATGTCCGCATTTTTCGTTGAGAAGGGCAGAGCCGGACAGCATCTCGGTATACAGAGCTCCATACCCCCCAAAATCGGAAACGAGTCTACGAAAAGCCGAATGAGTTATACCGGCCATTGGGGCGAGAAACAATGGAGGTGAAAAAGATTTTTGTCCGACGCTAAACGTCCGTAGGCCTGTAGAATCACATACCATATATTAAGATTTCCCAAAGCACTGTTTTATACAGGATGCCCGCCGCCAGGTAAAAAACCGCACTGATTAAACCGATTCTCACGTATATGTCGGAACTACTTGGCACATCTTGGATTTGTGAATCTCGTCTCAAACGATAGCTATAGACCTGTGATATCCACCAGTCCGATACAAGATATGCACATAGAGGGAAGGATGCGCTGATCAGAGCCCAGCCCAACGCAAAAAACAACGGCAAATTCCAAAGGTGGTTCGCAAATAAAAGATTCACTACGGCCATTGCCCATATTATTTGTATAAGTGGTTTAATAGCCCTCTGTTTCCTTTTCACGCTCTGGTCGTGGACTTTGGCCTGACGAATAAATCGGTCAAAATCGGAGGCCTTGAAGGTGTTGTCTCGATTAAACCGCAACAGTTGGGATCGCAGATTCAAAGATAAATCCGAAAGCTCATCCAAAAGAAAGGGCAACTTTATTCTTTCCCCGCCGGCCTCTACTAATCCATAACCCCGGAAGAGGATTTTCACATACCTGAAACGGGTAACAGATTTTATTGGTATGGTAATTGTAGCATTTGGGGAAGTTTTGATGAGTTCATCGTCCGTGAGGACAAATTTCGTCTCCCGCAACTCCTTGTAAACAGTAAATACAGTGAAGCTCAGCAGTATAAGAGTAAAGGAGAGAAAAAAGGTGATTCTGATCAGCGGGCCCGGCGGAAAATAGAACAAAACATGCGCCATTACCGGTATCATCCAAAGCATCAAAATAAATGACGCACATATGGTGGTAACAACACTGTCGGACTGCCGAAGATAATTGTGAAATTGGTATATTTTTTTCATGCACTAACGTTAGCCTCATGTAAAAGATAGTTGGATGTTGGATTATTGAGCAAGTATATCAACCGTTTTTCCTTGAAAATATCCGAACATAGTGAGAGGTTTGAATCATATGATAAATAAAGCATTGCTTTTTGAGCTGGATTATATGTATCTTAGAAAGGTTTTCTTCATACAGCTTTCCCAATTGCACCTATAAGGAACATTATGGCATTACGCAGCATGACCGGTTTTGGTCAGGCGGAAGCAGTAACAGAGATCGGTACCTGCCGTGTTGAAATTCGCAGTGTAAATAATCGTTTTCTTGATATTCAATTACGTACTCCACGTGCGTTTTCTCCCCTGGAAACCCAGATAAAGAAAACCATAACCGAACACATCGCCAGGGGCAGTATAACACTTTTTGTCAGCTGGGAACGCGAAAGCACCCAAGACATCTATTCTTGGGACAAAGATGCGGTTAAACAGTATGTGCATGTACTTAAAGAAATTAGAGAAAATCAAAAGCTTTCCGGCGAAGTCACGCTGGATCATCTTCTAACTCTCGACGATATAATTAAAGTTGAAACGGCGACATACAGTGATGAACATCTTTGGAAGCATTTCTTCCCCGTACTCAACAGGGCACTGGAGAAGTTTCAGCAGGCTCGTGAAGCCGAGGCCGCTTACATTGAAAAGGATCTGAAAACCAGATTAAAAGATCTCGAAACGATTTGCACCCAGATCGCACAGGCTGCTCCTGAGCGGCTAAAACGATATTCATCAGAACTGCGCGAGAAGATAGAGAAAATTGCCGACGGAGTTGTGGATGAGCAGCGTATCGCTACCGAAATCGCGATTATGGCTGACAGGCTGGATATCTCCGAAGAAACTACCAGGTTGGGAGCACATACCGAGGCTTTCGTGCAACTATTTTCATTGCCGGAGCCCGTTGGAAAACGTATGGGATTTTTTTTGCAGGAGATGCACCGTGAAGCAAACACCATTGGCTCTAAAGCCAATGATACTAAAATCAGTCATCTTTCAGTGAGTTTGAAAGAGAATATAGAGAAAATTCGCGAACAAATTCAGAATTTAGAATAAACAGGGCATAAGAACTTCAGTCCTACGGAGGTATTATATGGAACGCGAGATGTACGAATTGGAGCTTGAAAAGCTCGAAAAAAGAGGTATAAGCCGATACAAAGCCGTATTAATGGCCTCTCAGGAAGCCCGTTTCATAAACGATCAGATTCGTCTCGATATTATCAAAGCGACGGACAAACCTACTACAATGGCCTTACAACGGCTGTATGAAGGACGTGTAGTAGAGGACAGTGAAGTTCAAGCCGAATAAGCTCATGCCCGACTCCGTGCATCTGCTTTTAGGTATCAGCGGGGGTATAGCCGCTTATAAAACGCCCCAACTGATCAGACTACTGTCTAAAGCGGGAATAAAAACCCGGGCGGTTCTTACTCGGGCGGCTCAGCCACTCGTCGGTATCGAAGCTCTCCGAACGGTATCAGCTCAACCGGTATTCGGAGATGATATGCAGCCGGTTTACGATATGGATCACATCCGTTTATCGGAATGGGCCGATATTTTCCTGATTTGCCCGGCGACCGCCAATACCATAGCAAAATTAGCCGCGGGAATAGCAGATAATCTACTGACCACCCTTGCCCTGTCTTTTGAAGGGCCTTTGCTGATTGCTCCGGCAATGAACACCGCCATGTGGAATAAACCGGTCACTCGACGCAATTGTAACCGCTTGGCAGAGGACGGCGTGAATATCTTGCCGGTAGGAAGCGGAGAACTTGCTTGCGGCACGAGCGGAAGCGGAAGGCTTTTGGCGCTGGAAGATATTGTCGGTTATGTGCGGGGAGCTTTTCAACCGCAGATTCTTAAGGGTAAAAAAGTCTTGATATCTTCCGGGCCTACATTCGAATCAATCGATCCGGTCAGAACGCTGACAAATCGATCTTCTGGAAAGATGGGTTCATCACTTGCCGCTGCGGCATTATCCATGGGTGCAGATGTTACGGTTGTTACCGGCCCTTCCACCACCCGTATTCCGGAATGTGCCCGAACGATTCACGTCGAGAGCACCGAGCAGATGCGCAGGGCACTTCTATCCGAGTTTGACGAAACTGACATCTGTATCATGTCGGCGGCTGTCAGTGATTTTCGAGTTTCCGATGTTTCGAAAAAAAAACTCTCACGTGAACAACAATCGCAAATAACTTTAAATCTTATCCCAAATCCCGATATCGCCGCGGAGCTGGGAGAAAAGAAAAAAAACAGAATCCTTGTTGGGTTTGCGCTGGAAACAGATGAAAATATCGGTAGGGCACGATTTAAAATGAAAGAAAAGAAGTGCGATTTGATTGTTTTTAACCGTATTGAAGATTCTCTGGGCAAAGACACGACTCGTTTAAAGCTAATAACGCAGGATGGAAGAACTTTTAACGTTGAAACCACTGATAAACTGCAAGCATCATACAGTATTCTCACACATGCCGCTCAATTGCTGCCCGATAGTAGTTTCAATGGCTTGAGACCTGACATGAATCGTCTCAACGGCCGGTGACGAAATATCATTATTATAAAATGACCCGACAAGGTTCTATCTCATCCGGTATACCAATACTATTTTTGATACATTGAAAGATGGTTGAATAAATTTTGTCGAACGTGCATTCTTTGCCAACGAATAGAAGTAAGAAAGTATATGGTAGAAGGTTACTCTCACGATTTAATGATCCGCTATTTACGTCAGCAAAGGGAGCTGGGTCTTGAATCCCTGGTTATATCTTCCGGTAAAATCCCCGGTTTCGGTAATCAGAATGCACCGATCACCGAGTCTCTAAAAGTATCAACCGACTCTGTTGTCACGACTTCTTCCTCCGTACCCGATGGTTTCAAGGCAAAAACCTATGAAGAAAAAAGACATGCTTTAAAGGAGCTTTTCTTTTCACTTCAAGACTGCACTAAATGCAATATTTCGAAAGTTCGCCGAAAAATGGTATTTGGTGGGGGCAATGCGGGGGCATCCGTGATGGTGATTGGAGAGGCTCCCGGAGAGGATGAAGATAACCAGGGCCTTCCATTCGTCGGACTTGCAGGGCGTTTGCTGACAAAAATGCTTGGAGCAATCGATCTGGATCGCGGCAAAGACACATTTATTACGAATATTCTCAAATGCAGACCGCCCGGTAATCGAAATCCAGAGGATTCCGAAATACTTGCATGCATGCCGATTGTAGAGAAACAAATAGAGATCATTGCTCCCAAAGCACTTCTGTTGCTTGGACGGATAGCTGCCCATGAGCTTTTGAAAACAAAGGAAAGTATTGCCCGGCTGCGCTCGCAATTACATACTTATAAGGAAATACCGGCTGTGGTAACATATCACCCCGCGGCACTTCTGCGTAACCAGCAGTATAAAAAACCTGCCTGGGAAGATCTACAAAAACTACGGAAAATTCTCACGGATATGGGAGTATATGAAAACCGCACAGAGTAAAGATGCAGCACTCAGTGCAAAAGTACCGCCTCAGGCCATGGATGTCGAAAAGGCGGTTCTGGGCTCCATGCTCATCGATGTTGACGCTTTCGATTCCGCCATGGAATCTCTTGAAGAAGAATGTTTCTATGCGACCTCTCATCGGTACATCTTCCGGACAATAAGAGAGATGTCTCAAAATAACATTCCGGTGGATATTATTACTCTGGCCGAAGAGCTTCGCAAACGCAACTGGCTGGAGGCGGTCGGCTCCGAAGCCTATCTTAGCGAGCTGGTAGAAAATGTGGCAACCGCTGCTAATATTGCATATCATGTAAAGATTCTTGAATCCAAGCATACTCTAAGGCAACTGATCACTATATCCTCAGCCATAAGCACCGAATGTTTCGATCCGGAGGCTGATGCCAAAACGGTTTTGGATAAAGCAGAATCTACGATCTTCAAAATCGCGGAAGCACGAATTACCAATGGTTTCGAGTCTTTAAGAAAGCTTCTTCCACGTACCTTCGAAGATATCGAGCGTTTCAGTCGGGAAGGCGGAATGGCGGGAGTTCAGACCGGTTTCAATAAACTGGATGATATGACGACCGGACTTCATTCGGGCGATCTGGTCATTATAGCCGGACGTCCGGGTATGGGAAAAACCTCATTTTGTCTGTCCATGGCTCTGAACACCGCCGTTAAGGCCAAAAAGAAAGTCCCTACAGCCATATTCTCGCTTGAGATGTCTAAAGCGCAGCTGGTTCAACGTATGCTCTGTGCCGAAGCACAGGTTGAAATGCACCGGCTAAGAAGTGGTAAGCTGGCCAAACGCGAATTAAATGTTCTGGGCATCGCCGCCGGACCGCTGTTTGAAGCTCCGATTTTCATTGATGATACTCCTGGTATAAACGTGCTGGAGATTCGTGCAAAGGCCCGTCGATTAAAGGCCCGCGAAGGTTTGGGGCTTATTATTATCGACTACCTTCAGCTCATGGGTTCGGTGCAAAAAAGTGAAAGCCGTCAGCAGGAAATATCCCAAACAAGCCGATCATTAAAAGAGCTGGCTAAGGAGCTGGAAATTCCAATCATCGCGCTCTCTCAGCTTTCGCGCGCTGTGGAGCAAAGAGGTGGAGATAAACGCCCACAGCTGTCGGACCTGCGCGAATCGGGAGCTATCGAACAGGATGCGGATTTGGTCCTTTTTGTCTTTCGTGAATTTCGATACAAGCCCGAAGATGAGAGTCTGAAAAATGTTGCTGAAATTATCATCGGAAAGCAGCGTAATGGTCCTGTAGGTAGTGTGAAAGTATCATTCGTGCCTGAATTTGCCAATTTCAGGAATCTGGATACCACCCATCTTGAAGAAGAAGAGAGCTTTTGATGTTCACCCCCGTAGATATCCTTCGCGGAACGGGCAGAATCGGATTCAACATCTTTTGGGTTCTTGCTACTTTTTTGCGACACGTGACTTATCTTTCGAGGCTGGTGTATTCAACCTTTGGACAAATGTACTTGACCGTAAAGAATTTCAATCTTGCGGTGGAACAGATGTACATAATAGGATTGCAGTCACTACCACTGGTAGCGGTTACATCAGTATTTGTGGGAGGCGAAACGGTTGTGCAGGCGCTGTATCAGTTCAGCGGCATTGTTCCTCTTCGGTACCTCGGCATGGTAGTCTCGAAATCGATGGTGACCGAATTGTGTCCGGTTCTCACAAGTCTGGTTGTATCAAACAGGATTTCCACTGCAATAGCAGCGGAAATCGGGTCCATGAAAACCAGCGAACAGCTCGATGCGATGGTCACACTGAATCTGGATCCGATACGATATCTAATCGTACCCAAAACGCTGGCGGCAATTATCATGCTTCCGATGCTGACCATTTTCTCTCTGCTCGTAGCGTATATTGGATCGATCATAACGGCTCTTTTATTCGTAGATATAACGATGCATGTTTACATTCAGGGATTACGGCTGTTTTTCAACCCCTTCGACGTTTACATCGGCATCCTTAAGACTGCCGTGTTTGGAGCCATAATTGCACTTACGGGGTCTCACTTCGGTTTCCAGGCGCGCAAGGGTGCTCAGGGAGTTGGAGAAGCAACAACCAAAGCCGTTATGGTAGCTGCGATGCTGATTCTTATGTTCGATTTCATAATAGCATTTCTGGCACTTTGACGAGTACGGATCCAACCATTTTATCTTTCGTTTTGTTTTCCGACAGCGGCGGGAACTTTTATGAAAAACAATCGATGAGAATAATAGATACTGCCATTCAGACGAAATGTTTTCACGCAGCCGCATCGGTTAAAAAAGGATTATGCATAGATGACCGACAGTAAACCTATTCTAAAGATAGAGCACCTGAGGAAGCATTATGCCGGAAGAATCGTTCTGGACGATATAAATCTGGAGGTGCATAGGGGTGAAATCCTTTGCATAATCGGTCAATCAGGCTGTGGTAAAAGTCAGCTGATGCGTCATATAATCGGTCTGATTATTCCCGACGGAGGACGGATTATTCTTGACGGTGACGTCATCTCAACTCCCACGATCAAACCGAAAGAATTCGATCGCTACCGTAAACGCTTTGGGATGCTTTTCCAGGGAGCTGCGCTATTTGATTCGATGACTGTCGGAGAGAATATTGCCTTTCCGTTACGTGAACACACAAATTTCTCCGATGAGGATATAAAAAAGGTAGTAGCCGAAAGTCTGGAGATGGTCGGTCTTACCGGATTGGAAAACAACATGCCCGCCGAATTTTCCGGCGGTATGCGAAGTCGCTTGGGATTGGCGCGTGCCATAGCCTTAAAACCCGAAATCATGCTTTACGATGAGCCTACCTCGGCCCTGGATCCTATCATGACCGACAAGATAAACGACCTGATTCTCGATCTGCGCAAGAAACTAAACATGACCTCCATCGTAGTAACCCACGACATGTCTTCGGCTTATAAAATAGCCGATCGTATAGCAATGATATATGAGCACAAAATTATCTTCCAGGGAACGCCGGCCCAGATACGTGCATCGCGAAATCCCTATATCCAGCAATTCATCAGGGGGCAGCGAAAACTCCACTATGCGGTCGAACAGCAGGCTACCTATGATCGCCAGTTTGATGTATCACAGCTAAAGAAAAAAAGGATGGACGGCTTGGATAAGCCAAATTAGCTTGATCTCTCTGCTCCCAGTCACTTCTTTAGAATCCTTTCAGGCACGATTTTTCAATCTTCCCCGACTCAGAGGTAACGTTTCTGAACGCTTGCCGGATAGTTATTCCTTTCCGCAAACCTGTCCAAGCATGTTTACTTAGCTACTCCCGGGGCCGACACGAAGTTTCGATTGTGGGGATATCTTTATTTTATCCCCTCAATTTTTTACGGGTTTTGTCACCGCAAAAGAATCCACGATCTATCCTCTACTTCCCTATTAGATCTTGATTTAAAAAAGCCGATTTTAACCGTTTGGCACGATTTTGGTTAGGAAGTTACTTTCGATCAGGGGAGGTTGTTTTGGTATGGAATATAAGGATTACTACAAAATACTCGGCGTAGATAAAGATGCATCTGCTGAAGATATAAAAAAAGCATATCGAAAGCTTGCCGTAAGGTATCATCCGGATAAAAATCCTGACAATCCTCAGGCTGCCGAAAAATTCAGGGAAATAACTGAGGCTCATGAAGTACTGGGCGATCCGGAGAAAAGAAAAAAGTACGATGCCTTGGGTTCTGATTGGAAGCGTTTTCAACAGAACGGCGCGGGAAACTGGGGTGACTGGTTCAATCAATACGGGAATAATTACAGGGGTGCCGGTGATTATACATCTTACTCTGCTGGGGCGGAGGACATTTTCGAAAACCTGGGTGGATTTTCCGACTTCTTTGAGAGCATTTTCGGCGGAGGAGGATTTGCAGGAAGCACCGGCCATAGAAGAGCCAGGCGCCCCCGAAAAGGTGGAGATTATGAAGCCGATCTTCACATTTCATTAGAGGAAGCCGCCAACGGTGCAAATAAAACTATTCAGGTTGGTGATAAAAAACTCAGGATACGTATCGCACCGGGCACAGTCAGCGGTCAGAGACTTCGTCTTGCCGGGCAGGGCGGGCAGGGAATTGCCGGCGGGCCGAAAGGAGACCTTTTTATTACCATACACATAGATAAGCATCCTCATTTCGAGCAGCACGATCGCGATCTGATTTATACGATGGATGTCGATTTGTATACAGCATTGCTTGGCGGCAAGAAACAGTTTCAGCTTCTTAACGGTAAGAAAATAAACTTGACCATACCGGCCGAAACGGATAACGGCACATTGTTGAGAATACCAGGTAAGGGAATGGCTGCAACCGACGGTCGCCAATCGGGAGATTTGCTGGTGAAAGTACAAATACGCATACCTCACAATCTCAAGGATGATGAAAAAGAGCTGATCAGACAACTTGCCGAGAAGCGCAAGGGCAAAAAACATTAGCAGGCGGTTTAAGTGAATTTCAAAAAGCTTCTTGAACATCTTCAGGAGTACTATCTGCTTACGTTCCGCGGCATTCTGGCGCTGGGGAAGAAGCCTTTTTATTTAAACGACACGATCGACCAGATGGCATATGCCGGTACCGGCTCCCTAAGCATTGTGATACTGGTCATGTTGTTTGTAGGCATGGCCCTTTCCCTTCAGGTTTCGGCGGAATTTGCTATCCTGGGCCTGCAAATGTATACGGGGCGAGTAGTGGGTATATCTATAATAAGTGAAATTGGTCCCGTTACAATCGCTCTCATATACGCCGGTCGAGCGGGATCGGGTATGGCCAGCGAGCTGGGAAGCATGGTTTTGCGAAATCAACTTGATTCTTTGAGAGCTTTTGGAGTAGACCCTATTAAAAAACTCATAGGCCCTCGCATTCTCAGCTCAGTAATCATGCTGCCGGCACTGACAATAATCGGCAATTTTATCTCGATCGTAGGCGGGGCTTACATAACAGTTGTGGTTAACAAACAAAGCGCGGCAGTCTATTGGAATCAGCTGGATCTGATACTCCTCGATCGCTATGTACTTCCGGGCACACTTAAACCTGTTGTCTTCGGCTTTATAATAGCCACTATAAGCTGTTATGCCGGCATGTCAACCAGAGGTGGTGCCGTAGGGCTAAAAAGCTCCACGACTCGAGCATTTGTTTTGTCAACTATTCTGATTATCGTGATGGATTTTGTCATGACTAAAATAATACTCACCGCTCTGGGGTACGGCATATGATCGAATTTGACAGCGTTACATTTCACCGAAACGGACGTCCGATCATAGATCAGATGAGCTTTCAGGTAAAACCTCTCGAGCGAATAGCGATCATTGGAGGAAGTGGTGCAGGTAAAACCACTATACTCAAGCTGATTATGGGGCTGCTGCACCCGAATGAAGGAAGGATACTTATTGACGGGAAAGACATCACCGTTATGGCCGAGAGTCAAATGCGGGATATTCGCATGAAGTTCAGTATAGTATTCCAGGAAGGCGCACTCTTCGACTCTCTTTCGGTCAAGGAGAATGTCGCCTTTTTCCTTCGTGAATATACCCATATGAATGAGGCTCAACTGGATGCCCAAGTTAGAAAACTATTAGCAAAGGTAGGTGTCGAAAAAGCGTACGGTCTTATGCCCGAGGAGTTAAGCGGCGGCATGCAGAGAAGGGTGGCTATTGCCAGATCGTTGGCGGCGCGCAATCCTGAAATGTTTTTATATGATGAGCCGACCAGTGACCTGGATCCGATCAGCGCGGGAACTATTCGAAGGGTAATTGTTGATCTGGCTGATGAGGGTAGAGGTTTTATGATAGTTACACATGAAATGCACGATGCGTTCGCAATAGCCCAACGGTTCATGTTTATAAAAGAGGGAAAAGCATTGTTCGACGGACCGAGAGAGAAATTCGAGAATACGGATATTCCTGAAATACGCGAGTTTATTGATGAGTCTACTGTAGGAGCTTCGAGGTAATAATGAATGAACATAGGAAAAGAATTGTTTGGGCACGTTTTAAAGTAAGTATCGTTGTCACGATGGCCCTGTTAATTCTATTTATAACAGTCTTTTTCTCGGGTGCCATTTTCAATCTCTTCGCCCCAAGTGTCACGTTGACTGTGGAAATGAATGATGTCGCGGGCTTGAGAAACGGAGCACCGGTTTGGCTCCTTGGAGTCGAGATTGGCACGGTTGAGAGCATTTCTATCAGCCAAACAGGAACAATCGTCAAACTTTCTGTTGAAAAAAACAAACTGGATTTGATACATGCAGACGCCGCCGCATCGATACTCACCATGGGACTCCTGGGAGATAAGTACGTATCAATCAATCCGGGATCCCCTCAAGCGCCCCCTATCGATCCCGATAAAGTCATTCCCGGCAAAGTCTCGCCCGGAATGGAACAAATAATCGAATACAGCGCGAAATCCATCAGTAAGGTAGAATCGTTTATCGTTCAGCTGGATACTTTAATGTCAAACATTCAAGGCGGTGACGGAAATTTGGCAAGGCTGTTGAAAGATTCGACTTTATACGACAATCTCACCTCGACCATGGATAATTTTCGCATCCTGACTCAGTGGATGCTTACGGAGGAGGGTACATTCAGAAAGCTGATTGAAGATCCGACTCTATACAGGTCGGTCACAAAAGCCGGAGAGTCAATATCCGAATTTGGGGATCGTCTGAACGACAGTTCGGGTACAATCTACAAACTCACTCAAAATGCCGAGCTGTATAGTAACCTGAATCAGGCCGCCGAAAGTCTGTCTTCCATACTTCAACAAATCCAGCAAGGACAAGGCCCCGCCGGTACTCTTGTTTCGGACAAGGAACTTGCCTCCGAGTTATCCGCAACGATCAGTTCCTTAAACAGAATGGTAGAGGATATTCAGAAAAACCCCAAAAAATATTTCACATTTGAATTGTTCTAAACACGATTTAAATGTATGATTTAAATCTCCTAAACGCTATGCCCGTATATTGATTTCAATGCGGAAATGAGGAAGGTAATTTTATACCGAAACGATGATGAGATTGATCTTGGGAGTTTATCCGCGAGGTCGGATTTCATGATTGTAACACAAGGGTTTTCAAAATATGCTCACAAGTGCCGTATCGGATTGGCAAAATCCCTCTCTTTATCCAGACTGCCGCGCCCTGCTTTTTTTCCTTGCTCCCAGAGAAGCATATCGACCAATAATCTTTTCCCGCAGCGAGATTTTTTGCGGCCCCGACTGTCGGACGGTTGAGTCGGAGGGGAAAATACATAGCATACGTACACCCGCAGGTGTGTATAGTATCGAGCCGATCGTAAAAGCATTGCCCGTAGGACACAGCCCCGATGTGGTAATAGTCAAAGCAGACGCCACCGGCCGTAACTTTCCCGTGGGAATGAAATCATTGACATGTCCAAAAGTCCTTATACTTGGAAACACCCAGCATCTCAATCGCCCAATCCGCACACTTCTGGACTATGCCCGGCAAGAACAGTTCGATTGGATAGTAACGGATCACAAAAGACATCACCTGCATTATTTCTACGAGGATGGTTTCAAAAAGGTACACTGGATACCGGGATTCAATATTTTTCCGCATAAACAGATTAGAACAGGCGATTTCCGCCATTGCGTTTCTCTGGTTGGTCAAGCCGCCGTCTGGCATCCATACAGGCGTTATATCCTGGATCAACTACGAAGAAGTTGTGAACCTGTTGAGCATATACATCTTCCACAGAGAGAAGCAGCGAAAGCATACGCCCAATCCAAAATCAGTCTAAATTGCAGCCTGAACGGTGATATGAACCTGCGGGTATTCGAGGTGCTGTCAAGTGGAGGCTTCCTTCTTACCGACAGACTGAGCAGGGAAGCCGGATTGGAGATCCTGTTTAAAGACGGCAAACACCTTTGTACCTTTAATGATCCCTCGCACCTAAGGGAGCAGATCCATTATCATCTGCAGCATTCGGAAATAAGAGAAACCATCGCGCGAAACGGAGAAAAACTTTTTTGGGAAAGACACCGTCCGGAACAGAAAGTCGCCGAACTTGCCAACTGCGTTTTCGGCGGTGAGCTAACGTCCGAATACAAGATATCTCGCGACAAACGGTCTCTCTTTCATGTGCCTTCGCCTCAGGCTTTACAGAGTAGGGTTTCAATGTACGAGTATATTCAGGAGCTGCATTTGCAAAGGCCCTTCCCGCGCGTATGCTTTTCGGCTAATACCGACCCGAAACTAATCGCCGATTGTAGCGATTTACCGCGGTTGCGCATAAGTCTCCAGGGTGTTGATACTGAATCGTTGAATTTTCTCAGCCAACACATCGATCTTGAAGCCGAAAACAGCCTCAACCTTAAAACCAAAAACTCAATGCCGGAGATCTGGGATTTACTTGTTTTAAATACAGATGAACAGCCGAACGAGTCTGTTGAATTGGTGGTACGTAAACACCCTTGCCTTCAAGTTATGCTAAGCGGTGACCACAAGATGGAGATTGCCGTTTATCTGAAGAAACTTGGTATGAGGCCGCTCCAGGAGAAACCGCAGATATGGGGATGGTTCAATTATTACAATTTTTTGCACCTGGCATCTGGAATTCTGAGTCCGTCAGACCTCCTGAATGCGATTCGTAAACAGTCGGCAGGCAATGTTTCCGACAGCGAACGAATTCATATTCTGGGTCTCCTGGCATACCGACACGGAGATTTAGAAACCGCTCATGAGCTTATCGAACAAGCTTTGTTTGATTCTCCGAAAAACCTGCAGATACTTTTGTCAACGATAGAGCACTATCGAATTTCAGACAATCTCTCAGATGCAATTGCCTTGCTCGAGCGTCTTACAGCACTTTACCCCGAATCCTTTGAGTTTTGGAACATGCTGGGCAACTCATTGATTACTGCCCGGGAGTTCGACAGTGCACTGGAAGCTTTTCGTCAATCTATCAAATTCAATTCAAACCAACCCGAAGTAGCGGCTATTATCGAAAGTCTCTTATGTAAAAGACAAGCGACAAACGTTAAAGGTCGCCAAAACAATTTTAAACGCATTCTGATAGTAAACAATTTGTTTCCGCCACAGGAGCTTGGCGGTTACGGACGTTTACTTTATGACTTCTCCGAACTGTTGAATCAAAGAGGCTACGATGTACATGTTTTGACCTCTGATACTCGCTACCTTGGCCTTCCGGCACCGGATGAAAAACATATTTCCCGCACACTGGAGCTTTACGGAGAATGGAAAAGTGGAAACACACGTACTTTCGATACCGAAACGATTAGTCGGGTAGTAAAGAAAAACGTCGGTGTAGTCGAAACATGTATACAAAATTTCGGTCCCGATGTGTGCCTTTTCGGCAATGCCGACTTTATTGGAGCGCAGCTTATAAACACTCTTTTAGAAAATTCTATTCCCGTATTGCAGCACCTTGGTAATCCTCAACCGGGCTACATCCCTCAATGCTCACCTCCTGGTCCTATATATAGACTTGCCGCCGCAAGCAAGTGGCTTCGCAATCAGTTATGGCTAAAAGGATATCCTCTCAAGCATATTGATGTAGTTTATCCGGGTGCGTTGGTCCGTAAATTCTATCAAAGTAAACTTCAGGACCTCGATAAGCTGTCTATAGCCTATGCAAGCATAGTTTTGCCTTACAAAGGTCCTCAGATATTATTGAAAGCCCTTCTTGAGCTGAAGGCACGAAACATACCTTTTAGTACAACTATTGCCGGTACCAGCACCGACATGCAGTTCGTGGCGAATCTCAAGTCTATTTGCACCAGGGCCGGATTGACAGAACAGGTAAATTTCGTGGGTAATCTCGATAGAGATTCATTAATCGAGATGTATAAAAACCATAACGTTCTTGTATTTCCCTCCCTTGTACCTGAGGCGTTTGGGATAAGTCAGGTTGAAGCAATGGCAGCCGGTTCATGCGTCATAACAAGCGCGACGGGCGGTGCGGCGGAAGTCGTGGAGGATAATTGCTCGGGTATGGTCTTCACCTCAGGCGACCACTTGTCACTCACCCAAAAACTTATCGACCTGCAGAAAGATCCTTGCTTATGGGATCGTTTGCGTAGACAGGGACAACAACGAGCGATAGAATACTTTGACCTTGAACGTTCGGTAGATATGATTGAAGATATCTTTGACCAGCTCGTAGCGTCGAAAGGATAGTTTAACTCAGTTTTTTCCTCTTAATTCCGGCTTCAAGGTATAGGATCAGTAAATATCCCCCTTAAAAATCGTTTTATCCGGCAGATGTGAATGCAGCTAAACTATCTTTTCAGCACAGCCAGGATTCCATTATAAGCGAAGTGTCTGTTTTCGGGATAGATTTTACAGAGTTGTTGCAGTATCTGAGGCGGCACATCTACAGGAAAAGTCAGGTTGACGGCTTCCACGGTAAAAGGGCTTAGTGAAAAGAACCTGATGTAATCTTCGATGAAAAACCTGTTTATATGCGGTGAATTGTATACATAGTAGGTCATTTTGCCGGCTGTTTCGGAATCTACTTTTTCGCGCAGGTATTCATACATTCTGGCCGGTCCCATCAATAGATGCCCCCACATGGGTATCGGAGAATTCCCGAAATTACAGGCTTTCCCATATTTATCCGTTATATTCGGTAAATGGTGCCCGTCAAAGGCGGACCACACAGGGGAAAACATCGTGAATACTTTCCCGCCGGGCTTTAGGGCAAGGTACATTTTCTCTAAAGCGGCCGGCATTCTATGGATATGCTCGAATGTAGCGATGGAAAAAAGCAAATCAAATCTGCCATAATAGTTTTCCGGCAGATCTTCGATATTGCTGTAAATAAATCTGTAGTTTTCCTCTATACATTCATCTTTGCCGAATTTGTATTCGGCTTTATCCCGGGTTAAAATCGTTCCCTTATGGGTGATCCCACCGGTTTCCTTCAATGCATCGTCATATTCAGGAGTCTCCATTGCAGTCCAGCAGGCGGCTTTAAGATAGTCGAATACAAAAGAAGGAGGAAGGCTTCCTCCGACTTCAAGGATATTTTTCCCACTAAAGCCCACTAACTTTTGGCACATCACGGCATAGGGGACATGGTAGGTGAGATTAAAACGTTTTTTACACTCATTGACCTCTGCTTCGGTCAGTACTGTATCGTCAGCCATAGTTATCCTTCTAATAAATGTATAAGTCCTTTCCATATTATCGGCAACGGGGCTTTTATATTACAGTACTTTTTTCATATCGTCCACTTTTCCTCAAACCCTAAACTCCGATAGGCCTGTCCGCCGAATATCCCCGCACTGTTTACCGTAATTTACAGGTTTACAGGTAGATTAGTCCGACAACCAGTAAATGAGTTTGTGGTTCTGCCTGTCAGCCATAGTAATCCCGCCAAAGAAGTCGGGGATGATACCAAAGTCTGGATCTTTGCTGTAGTCGATGTTTGACCGGCGAATGTTCGTAAGTGCATGTAATTGCTTGCTCTCTTAAACAATGGCGCACTATGGTGTGGAATTTTATATTTCTCCGAATTAGTTTTAAAGCCGGATGAGTGAGTTCTATCTTTGGAGTATGTTCGTTTGGAAAATGAAATAAGAAAAGCCGCCTCGATTATCAGATCCGGCGGAACAGTTGCATTCCCGACAGAAACCGTGTATGGTCTTGGTGCAGATGCGTTAAACGAAGAGGCGGTTTCAAAGATCTTTTCGATCAAGAGACGTCCCAGATTCGATCCTCTGATCGTTCATATCGGTTCGTTGGATCAGATTGAGCTAATCGCGGCTAATGTTCCGGAAAAAGCCGTACGACTTACCGAGGCTTTCTGGCCCGGTCCTTTGACCATAATCGTGGAAAAGAAGGAAATAATTCCCGACTTGGTCACATCCGGACTGCCCGCTGTTGGAATCAGAATGCCGCGTAATCAGACAGCTCTTGAACTGATCAATGCAGCACAAACCCCTGTTGCCGCTCCCAGTGCAAACTCCTTCGGCTGTATAAGCCCGACATGCGCTCAACACGTAGAAGATGACCTGGGGGACAGGGTTGATATGATTATCGACGGGGGGAGCTGTACAGTCGGCATAGAATCCACTATCATTTCTTTCACACAACCTACACCATCTCTACTTCGCCCAGGCGGCACTGCACTGGAAGATATACGCAAAGTTATAGGGGAGATTTTCGTACCGGATCCCGATGATCTCAAGCACGCATCACCGGGTCGATTCAGCAAACACTATGCTCCTCTTACACCTCTGATACTGACAGATGAGATTTGTTCGGTACCCGAGGGAAAGAGACTGGGATTACTCACATTTAGAGAACCGGCTAACGCAGGAAAATTCGATCATGTCGAAATTCTTTCATCAACGGGTGACCTGGCCCAGGCCGCATGCAATCTTTTTTCCGCACTCAAACGCCTGGATGCCGCCGGACCCGAACTAATTCTGGCTACCCGTGTGCCCGACATTGGCCTGGGCAAAGCAATAAATGACCGGTTATACAGAGCTTCCCAAAAAAGATAACAAAAGCCGACCTCTCCCTTGATCATTCAACGTCCGCCGTTGACGCCTTCAGCTAATTCGGTATTCTTTTTGCGCTCTTAAAGGAAAAGATATTTCCCGAGGATTGACTCCCATGAATTCCGAATTTTTTACGATTTTTATTCTTGTATTGCTTCCGGTTGCAGCCAATTTTGCGGTTTGGCTCATAAGCGAATTTTTCAAAGGCTTTTTCCACATTACTCATTTTTCCTTCCTTCATTAGATTCGATTTACGGCTGTTATTTCCACTCTAACTTTCTCCGGAAACCACGGTTGTCTGATTGAACATGCGATGTGGCGATCTCTAATCTTCATTGAAAGCCGCTGTCTCAGACGCATGATTTGATGCTTTCGCAAAGCGCGACGCAGCCTAAAGACTTGAAGAATCTAACCAGTCAAGCTTTTTCATCAATATGACAACTTTTCATTTTCTGCCGTCAAACCTTCTTTTATTGCGCGCTTTTTCCCGAATGCCAACTTTTCTTTTTAAGCGCAAAACCTGCCTTTAATCAACATAACTGATATGTTTATCCGTTAAAATTTGGCAGCCGCTAAAAGCCCGGCATCTTGCCCCACAAGTGCTTATGGTCTGGTCTTTGGATAACATGAATATAGAAGTTTTTAAAAGCATCAACATGTGTATTCGGGCAAATACCCTTACATGCTTTCCTTTAATTTCCGAATACATCGACTTCATTTTGTGTTCAGTTTTCGTCTTGATGTCCCGGTCTTTTGTCTTGTTCTTATGCAAAGCACATCTGAACTTTAGTAAAAGGATTCGTCATCATGAAAACACACTTAACCAACAAAATAGACATAAAAAAAGCAATTCTCCCCCCTGCCGATCTTGAAACAAATGTTACTATCATTTCTAAAGACGAGTTGGAAAGACTTCAAATAGCAGCCCTGCGAAACGATGTATCCGTAAGTATTGTACTGATTGCGGCATTTGCGGCACTTGTTTACCGTTACCAAAACGAAGAACAGTTTACCGTCAGGCTAAGGATTACTCAAAGTTACGATTCCGACGCATCCAGCGTTCTTGAATTTACTGTAAAAGAAAGTTTTAATTCTATTGAACTTGTCAACAAAATGAAGCTTTTGCTAAATTCTTCGCCCGGCTGGAAGGACTGTATCGCTCCTTCCAGGGTGTTGAAACCTTTTACCTGCGAAAACATAAACGATGATGAAGGATCGGTTCACATATCAGGATTATTCGAAATTTCCGTTGACGGCAGCATAATCATAAATCCCCTTAGTGCTGAAGAAAACATTGTCGGATGGGTTGAACACTTTACGACACTGATTGACAGTATGTATTCACAGCCGGACACCCCGACAGCTTTTTTGCCCGTAATTTCCGGCTCTGAGATGAGAAAACTTCTGCAATGGAGCGTTTCGATTGTCGACCCTCAGATATCCAAACCCGATTGTCTCAATCAAATTTTTGAGACGACTGTGGATATGTATGCCTGTAAGCCTGCTCTTCGTTGCAAGGGTAAAGAAATAAGTTATGAGGATTTCAACAAAAAGTCAAATGCCCTTGCGCGGCTGTTGCGTTTGAAAGGAGCGAAGAGGGGATCTCATGTTGCGATTTTGCTACCCCGGGGAGAGGAGGTTTTTATTGCAATCATGGGGATTCTTAAGGCCGGAGCGGCTTATGTGCCTATCGATCCCAGATCCCCGGCCGAGCGCATACGCTATATCATAGAGGATGCCCACGCGCAGCTTGTGATTACCGACAATCAGCTAAGCAATCAAAATAATATCACCGTGGAAAGCATATGCGTGGAGGAGTTGGATGAGCAACTCAAGCCTTTTGGCACCGGAAACCTTTCCCAAAGAGAAACACAGCTTGGCCCGGATGATCCCGCATATATAATTTACACCTCGGGAACGACCGGGAAACCAAAGGGCGTGGTGTTGATGCATAAAACGGTATGTAATCTCATAAGAGCAGAGAGTGCGCTTTTCGAAGTTACTCATTCAGACAGAGTGTACCAGGGATTCTCTGTATCTTTTGACGCGTCGGTGGAAGAGATGTGGCTGGCCTGGTACAGTGGTGCCGAACTGGTAGCCGCTACAAAATCGGAAGCTCTCTCGGGTCCCGATCTGGTGAAGTTTTTACAGGCCGAAGACATTACGGTTTTCTCCACAGTACCCACGCAGATATCGATGATGCAGACACCCGCCAAATCGGTACGGATACTGATTCTTGGTGGAGAAGAGTGCCGTTTACAGGCTATTGAGCCTTGGCTTGACGAAAAAAGGAAAATCTACAACACCTATGGTCCCACTGAAGCAACGGTTATCGCCACTTGCGGGGAGTGTAAACGAGGGATAAAACCAAGCATCGGCAAACCGGCGCCCAATTATGGCGTATACATTTTGGACCGCAACCTTCAACCCATGCCTGCAGGCATGTTCGGAGAGTTGTGTATCGGAGGACATTGTCTTGCCCGTGAATACCTTAATCGCGCGGATTTGACCGAAAAGAAATTCGTCTCACCTCCTTTTACGGTGGGTAACCAATTCCCCCAGCGAGTCTACCGCTCGGGTGACCGGGCCCGATTCGCCCCGGACGGAAGCATCGAGTTTGGCGGACGCATAGATGATCAGGTGAAGCTCAGAGGGCAGCGTATCGAACTGGGAGAAATAGAGGCGGCTCTTTTAAAAACCTCCGGTGCACGTCAGGCGGCTGTCGCCTTAAACACAAATTCACAAGGTATTCAGTCGCTGGCAGGCTATTTGGTACCGGAGGATGGGAATACGATTGACCAAAAGAAGCTGAGGAAAGATCTCAACGGCTTTCTACCTTCCTATATGGTGCCCGGTAGATTTTGCACATTGAGTGAACTGCCGGTTCTTCCCAGCGGTAAAGTAGACCGTAAACGACTGGCATCGATGCAAGTAGAGAAGCCCGGTGAAGATCGTGAGGTTATTGCACCCCGAAACGAAACGGAGAGAATAATCCACGAGGTCTGGGAAAAGTTCTTCGACCGAAAAGATATTTCCGTAACCGACAACTTTTTCGAAATTGGCGGACACTCTTTACTTGCGGCAAACATCGTTTCGGAACTGCGTGACCGACCGGATATGCAGGAAATGCCTCTTCAGCATATATACATGTATCGAACCATAGAGGCTCTTGCCCGGCAGGTAAAAAGTGAGTATACCAAAAACGTGGGAACGGACAAACATACATCGGGGGAAGAGCAAACCGACGGTAATATAAAGCCCCTGAGAAGCAGAGTTTGCGCTCTGTTTCAGGCCGCGGGGTTGTACCTTATATACATGCTGTTCTCTACGCCTCTTCTTATTCCTTTTATAATCGACTGGTTTAACCCCAAAATCGGCATTGTTGCCTGGGCAACAGCCTCCTTTATTTCCATGCTTGCTCTGCTTCCGGTAGTGATCGTAATGTCGATTGCGGCTAAGTGGCTTTTGATCGGAAAGTTTAAAGCGGGAATATACCCGCTTTGGAGTTCTTATTACCTGCGATTCTGGTTTGTCAGCCGATTGATGGATCTCGTCCCCACAAGGATCATGAGAGGGACACCTTTTCTAAACTTGTATTACAGGTCAATGGGAGCCACAATAGGAAAGAACGTCTACTTAGGCTCCGATCGGTTCAAGGCATGTGATCTTGTGTCGATAGGAGACAATTCATCCGTCAATGCGGACGTTCACCTTACAGCCTATAAAGTAAGCAAAGGCAATTTGTACCTTGCCCCCATAACCGTGGGGAAAGATTGCACAATAGGTACCCGATCGGTTCTCGATGAGAATACCGCTATGGAGGACTTTTCGGAATTGGGAGAACTGTCCTACCTGCCTGCGGGTACGATTGTCGGGGAAGGTGAATACTGGGAAGGATCCCCCGCCAGTAAAACCATGCAATCAAGGAATACCGATACAAAAAGAAAAGATGCCTCCGAAAAAAGGAAAATAACTTTTTCATACATCACCGCGTTTGCGGCCGCGTTTCTTGCTGTGGTGATGATCCCCTCTATTCTTCTGCTGCCCTGGGTAATCGCGGTGTTTTATCTGTATGTGTATGTGAGTCTATGGTACACCGTTGCGTCAACAATTTTTATGGCTGCTCTTTACACCGTCTCTTTTTGCCTCACTGTCGCGGGATTAAAAAAGCTTCTTTTACCCTCCGACAACCGGGATCATTACGACATCTACACCATGGGGTATATAAAAAAATGGTTTGTTGACACCATGGTACAGCTAAGTCTGTTTACCGTTCAGCCGATTTATGCGACCGTTTATCTTCCGATATGGCTGCGCATGCTGGGGGCCAGGATAGGCAGACGTGCCGAAATTTCAACCGTAGATCATATAAGTGCCGACCTCCTGACTCTGGGAGACGGCAGTTTTATAGCCGACTCGGCAAGCGTTGGCCCCGCCGTTGTCAGAAAAGGGAAAATGTATGTTGCAAGGACACAGGTCGGCAGCCGCTCCTTTATCGGCAACAGTGCCCTTATCCCAATCGGAACTCGCATCGGTAACAACTGTCTTATTGGTGTGCTTTCCAAACCGCCCCACGACTGCTCCCGAAAAATAACCAACGATACAAATTGGCTCGGTTCGCCTCCAATCATTCTACCCAATCGTCAGGAGGGGGAAAAGTTCAAACTAAAGCTAACCTTCGACCCGCCCAGGTATATGATAGCTCTAAGGGGCATTGTTGAGTTCTTTAAAATAACCATGCCCGCCGCCCTGACCAGTTGCTGCTATATTTTTGCCTACTGGTTTGTTTCGGAGATCTTAGGACCTGTGGCAACACTTCGCTCTTACATTTTGCTCTCTCCCCTGATCATTTTCGGCGGCTCAATTGCTGTATCAATCTTGACGATAGTTCTAAAATGGCTTTTGATCGGTAAATATCGTCGGGTACAGAAACCGCTGTGGAGCGTGTTTTTGTGGAAAAATGAATTCATCAACTCCCTGACTGAGAATATGGTCTACCCCCTGCTGCTGCAAATGCTTCAGGGAACCCCTTTTCTCCCCACGTTTTTCAGACTTATGGGAAGCAAAATCGGGAAAAATGTGTACATGGAAACCACCGAGATCACCGAGTTTGATCTTGTTCGAATTGGTGATAATGCGTCGCTAAATTACGGATGTACGATACAGACTCATCTGTTTGAAGATCGGGTCATGAAAATGTCTCAATTAAACATTGGTGAAAACACCACGGTGGGTTCCATGTCGGTTGTGTTATATGATACTTGTATGAAAAAGGGTGCCGTACTGGACGGTCTCTCTCTTCTAATGAAGGGTGAAACGCTGCCTGCATTTACAGCATGGCACGGTATTCCGGCCCGTTCGCGGTCCACCTAAAAAGAAAGGCGCAAAATTGCTTTTGCCTTCAAAGTAGCACTGTTTTCATCCGGTTTATCAAAAAAGGGATAAGTATTTGCAGGATCGATCCAAAAAAAGGAGGCTTTAAAATGGTCAAAACAAGAAATACGATCGGTATAGCGGCTGTCTTACTGAGTTCACTGGTGATATCCGAAAGTGTTTATGGATTCAATACAGTTGAGACATACAATCGAATCAATGATTACTTTATTATTAACATGGGTGTCAGAGACATGGGCCCCGGGGATCAAGGTCCCAAAACCTACGGGAGTGCAACTTTAGGCAAAGGATTTTCCAGCTTTCTGACCGGTTACATGGGGGTGTATGTTGCCGGAAACAAATATTTCAGTGGCGGTTCGGGAGGCTTTTTCCTGGGTAGTATGGCAGGTCTTTATTCATATAACCACTTTGCCCTGGATGTAACGCTTGAGGCGGGCTTGTTTGATTATTACTTCTATGCTACCCCGGGGATAGAGGTCAATTATGATTTGGCCCCCGACCAGCAGTTTATGGGCTTTTATTTGAACGCCGGTCAACAATTTACCGGAAGAGATACATCCTGGGATGAGGATGATACCACTACTCTTCATGTTGACGAGTCGGCTCCCAAGCATGTTCTTGCACCTGAAACGGAACTCAAAATCGGTTTTTATTACAGTTTTTATCCCGGACAACAGATTCATGTTCGATTCGATCAGCGTTTCAGAAACAAACCTCTGTTTGATGAAAATGTGTATGAAATCGATGCTTTGAGGGTTGGATACAACGTCCTGGTTCTGGACGGTTTACAAGTACAGATGGAAGTAAACTACCGCTTCCCGCAGTATGGGAACAACAGCAGGTTCGGCCTGGGTATCGGTCTTGTTCGATGGTAAATTGAAGGCTCTTTTAAAGGCATGATACGCATTGGTCTTTTTGACTCAACCAAATGTTTTTTGAAGACAACTGCATCGGTGATACCGATTTTGTAAAGAGGTGGTCATTGAATTAATGCTTTTATGTGTTGACAGATTATTCTCTTTATTGTGTTGGCGTTCAAATAACAATACCATCTATATTGCATCAGGGGATACTCTATGAAAAGTATAAAACTCAACGGCCGGTTTGCAAAAGCAGCTTTCACGGCATCAATTTTGTTTTCTCCGATTATTCTCAATGACAACTCTTTTGCAGCAGAAATTCGCACGCCTTACATATCCCGTCAGGAGATAATTATAAGAGATATTTGGAAGGGTTTTCACTGGATAAATGATTTTAAGATCACCTTAAGTTATGATTCCGCCGATAAATGTGTAAGCAAAATATATGAGAACTGGAACGGTACCAGGTGGGAAAAGGTTTTGTGGGAACAGTTTACCTATGACGACCTTCACTATCTGACCGATTCGCTGGTCTATAAATGGGACGGGCAATCGGGATGGAAACTCATAGGCGGGACACGTATGGTAATTGACACTCTGGATTCCGGGGGAAACAAACTTATTCTCTACGGAGCGCAATGGCACTATTCCAAAAAGCTGTGGAATGCCCAAGACAGTGTGTTTTACGACCGTGATGATCGTGTAATAAAAATAGTAAGCAGAAGTGTAGAATACTCAAAATTCGGTGATTCTACCACGACAATCAAAACGATAGAAAACACCTGGCATGATGAAAACAAATGGGTCGAAGAGAATGAGACTTGGAGGTCGGACACCAGGGAGACAGATGTTGAAAAGTATCGATATCGCAAAACCGGCAACTTGCCGCTGCCTACATTCGCCGTTGATTATTGGGACGCTTCTCTAAAAAACTGGATATCAAACACCGCCATGCTCTTCAGTGTAAAGGACACGAATGGATTTGCCTATGACAGTATTGTTGAGTTAATCGACGACCGTCCCATTCCAACATATGTCGAATCACAACTGCGTGACTCCGGCGGCAACCTCCTTTTGCATCGTGTCTGGAAAAAGGATATAAATGAACAGACCAACAAATCAACTGGGTATTATTACAAGTGGGAACGCATCCCTCAGGCTTCGCGTAAAGCTTATACCGAAACAGAATCGACATTCGTGATGGACACGAGTGCAAACAACTGGAAGTTGGTAAGCTATGAGAACCGGATACATACGCATCCTGCGAACATGACTGAATGGGGCTATTATGACGGGGCGGAGGGGAAATGGGAACAGGTAAGAGCTTATGACACGCTGGTATCCTGCGGAATGGTTATTAAGGGTGAGGAGTATTATGATGCAAACGAGGGCAGGTGGTATCCGATGGTGAATTTTCTTGAGGAAAAAGACAAGGACAGCACCGTTATTACCACCGAAGTTCTTGATCTTGAAAAAAACGAATGGGTGTTGGATTCTCTTTTTGTGATCCGTCTTGATTCGGAAGGCAAAATCAAAAACAGAATAAATTATGCATGGGAAAGAGTATCGGCCCTGAGGGGAGATTGGGTCAAGCACAGCAGAGTGGTATACATGCGACGAGACTGATCTGGGTGGAGGGACAGCTCCGGTAAACATGATCCGCAGATCGAGCCTGTTTGTTTGTATCGGCAATGTACCAAAACTCAAAACGGATCGTGGATCATGTTTTATCCGGATACAGACCGGTAAGGATGTTGGAATCTTTTTGCGACAGCTTTTTACTCTCTACTCCGGTTATCGCACGAGCAAAATATCTGTTTTGTTTATTCTTCAAGGAAAACCCTCGGGCATACGAATTGAGCCGGTCGTAGGAGACAAGCTGTTGGCCTTTAATATTTGTGTTTACCAGCAACCCCTTTTGGCTGTATCCGACCACCAGAACAAAGTGATCTAGAAACCATCGCCGGTTTTGATCGGGATAGATCTTGACTCCACTTAATACGGGGTAGCCCTTATCGAGCATAGCTTTTATCCATTCAATAAACTCCTGCCGATTCCGATTGTTATGATCCCAGGAGATGAAGCCAACAGACAGCTTCTTTAATGCGACATCGATATCATCCATGTACAGGTCGGAATGACGGGGTGCGCCTGCCTTATTGATTTTTTTCTGCGAAATTTCTACCCCGTAATATCCCATGGCCATTTGAATACAGGCCTCAGCACACCAACCAACTCTTTTATTGGGCCTGTCAGGATCCCAGTCGCGATCGGCAATATCAAGATCTACTATCATGTTTTTTTTGTCTACCTTTCCCTTTATATCTCGTAAGTTATCATAGATGCTGATTTTACCATAATAAATAGAGCGCATTCTGCCCGAGCAAAATACAACAGCACATAATGAAACAAGACTCAAGAGCAAAGCAAACAAACGTACATGCGTTGAAATCCTTTTCTTCATCTTTAATATGCGTTTCGTCTAAATGATAGAATAACTGCATTGTTACTCAGCACAGATTATGCCACAATCGGCCCCAGTCTGATT
>CAZPHU010000018.1:44003-48339 GCA_964586285.1 uncultured Fibrobacterota bacterium
ATAAAGCTTTTTCCAGGAGAAAAAGCATATTGCCAAACCGCGCGCGTTTACCAGTTTTCCGCCAGAATCTCAAAATGCGCCTGTGGATGTATACATGCGGGGCAGGTTCCGGGTGCCTCTTGCGCCTCGTGGATATATCCACAGTTGCGACAGCGCCAGTATACTTTTCCGTCCTTCTTAAAAACGGTTCCCTCTTCCAGGTTCTTCAGCAATCCGCGGTAGCGCTTTTCGTGCTGGGCCTCGGCAATCGATATCTTGTCAAAAGCAATCGCCACTGCCGGGAATCCCTCCTCCCGTGCCTTTGCGGCAAACTGGGGGTAGAGTTCGGTGTGCTCCTCGTTTTCACCCTCGGCGGCGGACTTGAGGTTTTCTGCAGTCGTACCGATCACCCCGGCCGGATAGCAGGCGATGATCTCCGGCGCTCCACCCTCCAGAAACTTGAAAAACCGCTTGGCATGCTCCTTCTCCTGATCGGCGGTTTCGGCGAAAATGTCGGCGATCTGCACATATCCCTCTTTTTTCGCGACACTTGAAAAGTAGGTGTAGCGGTTACGCGCCTGTGATTCACCGGCAAATGCCTTAAGGAGATTCTTCTCCGTCTCCGTTCCCCTAATAGAAGCCATGAGTATTCCCTTTCTTTTATGTTAAGAATTATTCTCTGTTTGACATTTTTGACATATTCCAAAAAAATCGACCCGATGATGGGTTACAGTAAATGAACTTGATTCCTCGGCCCGCCGATTGAGATCTTCTATCTCGGGCATTTCAAGGTCGTGAACCGAGCCGCATCTTTGGCAAACGATATGATAGTGAGGAGCCGCATTTCCGTCAAACCGGTCATATGTGCTTCCAAACGGAAGCTTTTGAATTTGACCCTGTTTGGCTAAAACCTTTAAATTCCGGTAAACCGTCCCCAAACTCAAATCGGGAAGATCATCCTTAAGCTTCTGGTATATCCAGTCGGCGGTGGGATGAGTTTTGGTGCCGCGAAGCAATTCAAGAATTTTTTCCCTCTGATAACTCTTTCTATATAACATACGCCCCTATCAGTAATCGTTCGCGTTATTAATATGCATTACGGGAGCTATAACAGTCAAATTGCAGGCAGTGTGAAACTGCCATACCTATGCACCGGGACAATCCGGCATTCACAAGCACCCCCTGAAAAGATCAGGTAGAGAAAAAAAAACGGACGTTACTCTCAGAGCATATCAACGGCAATCGCCTCTTTACGAGCGAGTGGACCGATACAAAGGAAAGGAAAAACATATATTTGTCCAAAGATAAACCACCTACACGTTAGGACAACACAGTCGGCAGCGGGTAATATATTGCCGCGAAATGATATTTCTTGCGTTTAGGATTCCTTTTTCGGTTGTGCCGTATGAAAAGCACTCATGTAAAATCTCTTAGCTTTACTATCTACGCCACCCTATTCCTGGTGACGCAGGTAATCGGGTTACTCCTGAGCCTGGTGATCTGCTTTATCGGGACTACCCTGCTGGGTAAATATATCACGCTAAAGTTCAAGTGGAATATCGTAAAGAGACATTATCATTTCCTGATCGGTCTGTCAGCCGCGGGCATTTTGTCGATCATACCTTTCGTAAACGTTCTTGCGGGCATATTCTTGTGTGCCCTTGGATGGGGAAGGTTTCTTTCTTTTCTTTTCAACAGGAATTTAGTTCACCCTGATAAGTAAAATCACGAGCATGGAAGATTCGTTTTATAAATAGAACATAAGGGATAACCTGAAAAAGGAGCACCATCGATGAGTACCATGACAAATGACACAAAGGAAGTTTTCCGGAAGAAAGGTGCCTGCTCGCATACGCTGTTTTTCCTCTTGAATCGGGAATTCGGCAGTTCCAACGAAGTGGGAGAAAAGGCGTCCAATATGCTTGCGGGCGGCCTGCTTAACAGGGGGTGTCAATGCGGCATGCTGTGGGGGGCATCACTGGCCGCGGGCAGCGAGGCCTCTCGGCGATTCGAGACCATTGAGCTTGCAACCGCCCAGGCCATAACTGCTACCCAACAGTTGTTGCGCTCCTTTTGCGACCGAACAACTTCTGTCAATTGCAAAGATGTCACCGGATATGATCTATCAAACGGTATAGGTATGACAATGTACATTGTAAAAACCTTTCTGGGTGGAGTGTCAAACAGTACCTGTTTCAATCTGGCCGAAAAATGGGTTCCGGATGCGATCGATACGGCCAGGCAGAGCCTTTCGAGCAGCAAACCCGAGTTTTCCCTCAAGCCGATAAGCTGCGCCTCTGAGGTGGCCGGGAGAATGGGGGCAAACAGAGAAGAAATGATAAGTGTTGCAGGCTTTGCCGGCGGCTTGGGCCTTAGCGGCGAAGGATGCGGCGCACTTGCCGCCGCTGTGTGGATGAAGATGATGGCCTGGTGTAAAGACAACCCGGGTAAATCCCCCCCGTATTTCAACAACAAAATAACGAAGTCAATCCTCAAAACATTCTATAAAGAGACCGGCTCCGAGATTGTGTGCAGCAAGATATGCGGCAGGAAGTTTTGCACCCTTGACGAGCATACGGAATTCATACAGAACGGCGGGTGTGAGAAGCTGATCGACACACTTGCTCAGAGCTGATTGTAAAGTCGGGAAGATACAGGGTAAGCATATCACCTTTAGGGGATTGTTTTACGGCAATGAAACTGCCTGCCGCCTTATGACACATCTTCCCGGCTTAATTATCATGTCAAACAGGACCATAACGCGACGCCACCGTCAATGTTGTTGCATTAAGATTAACACGAGACAAACGTACCCCATCCAAACCTTCCCCTTGGCAAGGGGAAGGCTTTAATGCGTTGGTTTTGCTCCTCCCCCTTGCCAAGGGGGAGGCTGGGAGGGGGTGCGTTTGTCAGAAATGGCGCAAATGTCAACCCTAATGCAACAGCATTGCCCCCCGTATACCGAGATGTTTGAGGCGCACTCCTGATTTGAAAGCGTTGCGGTGCGCTACGGGTCATGTTGTCAATATTTTTCGCGCCTGTAATGGTGTTTTACCGGTCCAGGAGCGAAATGCGCGGAAAAAAGAATTGGGGTCCTCGAATCCCAGCAGAAAGGCAATTTGGGTGACCGACAGCTCAGGGCTTTTGAGGTAGTGACGGGCAAGGCTCGCACGAAAGGTGCGCCCTGCGGGGCGCACCCTGGTGAAAAGCGGATTGTTTCGATACGTTTTTTTCCAGCAGTCGGGCAAATCATGCTTCCGGACTGTTCTGTCCATCGGTATCGACCGGCTGCACCTGCTCCTGCTCATCCTCGGCTTCGTTGTTTCTCTTACGAGTTTCCCGAGCGCGGGCTGCAGCCATAATCTGATCGGTAATGTTGTTAATTTCGACACAAACATCGGTATACGATTCCGGCTCCACCGCTACCATTGCCTGTAAATAGTCAAGGACAAGCTTCACGCAATCAAAGAGGGTATTGTAAGCCTTAATCAGATGAGGCAATTCTTTCTTTTCGGCGGCACTACTCCGGGCAACGATTCCTTTGAAATCATCCTCGCTCTCTATCCACTCCGAGTACCATTCCCCTATACCAAGCAAATTAATTTTGGCCTGGTTTTCAGGCTTATCCATCTCGGTTCGAATTCTGTCGGTCAGCTCCGACTGCTTCTTGTATCCTTTATGATAGGCCGGACCTATTCGTGTTAACACCTCATTTAGCTCCTTGGCGGCCTGCTGCTCCGCCGGTTTTTTATCCCGACAAGTCCATGCATCAACCTGAAAACCAAAGCCCTTCTCACGAATATCCCTCACTCCATCCTGACCAAACTTCAATTTGGTGAAAGCGTCCTTTGGGGTTGCGTTTAAGATTGCACGCACAACCGACAGTTCATCTTCACACCTTGATACCAGTTTTGTGAGCGCCGGGTTCTCCCCCACAAGCGGCTGCACCGCTGATATCATCCTTGAGGTAAAATGCCCCAAGTCATCATAATCGGTGATTGTTTTTGTCAGCCCAGTCAACTCCAGCATACTGTTCCTCCTTGGTGATAGTTAAAGGCAAACACATTACAATATCATGACCACACTAAAATTAATCCTGCTTTTCACTCAAACTTGCGTAAACTTAGCGTATGAATATCAAGAAGTCTCGTATTGATGCTGCGAGATTTTTCGGTTCGCCCGCCAAGCATCTTCATTCATGCCTGAAAACTTTTCAGGTGCCCGTTGAACGTCTTCATTCGTGCCTGAAAACTTTTAGGTGCCCATTGAACGTCTTCATTCATGCCTGAAAAAATTTTCAGGTGCCCATTGAACGTCTTCATTCGTGCCTGAAAACTTTTTAGGTGCCCATTGAACG
>CAZPHU010000019.1:0-9752 GCA_964586285.1 uncultured Fibrobacterota bacterium
CGTTACGACCTGGGAGCCGTCCGGTGAAAATTCCACATTAATAATCGGGCTTACATGGTCGAATTGATGAAGGAAATCTTTGGAACTCAGTTCCATTATTTTCAACCCCCGGTTCCATGTCCCAATCGCCAGTTTTGTACCGTCGTGTGAAAAATCTGCGCAATGACCACTTACACCGGTTTCATACACACTAATTGTATCCCAGGTTGAAACATCCAGATGAAGCAGATGACCGTCTCTAAGAAGGATATGCATCGAGGAATCGGGAGCGAATCGAAATGCTAGTGGTTGCTCTTCCAGGCCATGGAGTAAGGAAGCAGTACTAACATCATATATTTTTGCAGCACTCAAGGTTCCTACTACAATCTTGGAGCCGTCGGGAGAAAAGCCTATTTGCTTGACTATCCCGGATACTTCCGGAAGTTCAACAATTTTGGAACCGCTGTTTGTATTATATAGCGTTACGCCGAAAGTACCCGCTGCGAATATGGAATCATTGGGCGAAACAGCCACAACATTGGTGCGGGACGAATTTAAGGTGGTGATTTTTTCTCCCGAAACAAAATCGAACAGATTGGTTTCGGAGCCTGAACAAAGAACTTTTGTACCATCCGAAAAAAACTGAAAGTCATCTCCCTCGCAAAGAATCTTTGTACCATATTCTCCCGTTTGCAAATCGACCATTTGTATGCCGCTTGTGGTGCCGAATCCCACGGTTAAACCGTCGGGGGAAAACCTTGCTTGATTGGCCCCCTTATTGTGGAACATACTTATCTTATCCGAGCCGAAATACGCGGTTACGGACTTGGTTGTATCATCCATGACTACCCATGCGGTATCATGCGATTCTTTTATGGTTTGCTGTCCCCATCTGAGGAAAATGTAACCTGAATCAGGCACCGCAACCAATTGAACCGTATCTTTGTCTTGCGGCCGGTAGTAATTTCCCCAAGGCTTCTTTTCTACTCTGCCGTTTTCGGCGGTTATCCTGAGTTGGTAGAGGATGTCGAAAACAGCGGAGACCGTTTTGGAGCTGTCCATAAGAATCCAGACCGTGTCCTTATCCGATTTCAGAATATCACCAACCCACGCGCTCAAGTAATATCCGGATTCAGGAAAGGCAACTATCCGGACAGTATCTCCCTGCGGGTGCGATGATAATTTTGGAGAGCATCTTCCTCTTTCGCTTGAATAATCCATCGTGAGGTAATAGTTTCCACCAAACTCAGCAGATATTGTCCTGGGACCATTCATGACAACGATTGCCTGTGTGCTTTCCGCGCCAAACACGGAATCGACTCCCGACCAGGATCTGAAACCGTACATGCTGTCCGGTACAGCGGTCAGACGTACTCTGGAGCCTGGAAGGTAAAAAGCCTTATCGGGACTTTTCTTGACAGTGCCATTCTGCGCATCGATTTGTAATTCGTAAAAAGTATCATAGAAAAGGGTGGGTATGGATCTTTTGAATACATGATTGTAATGGCTCATCATCTTTGTCATATATCCCCCGCCGCCAAAATAAACAATTTCGGTCCAATCACACTGTGTTGATGTAGTCTTTGATATAACCTGATCTGTCTGAAATGAGCCGGTCAGGGAGGAGGTCGTGAAGTTAAGCTTGACAGTGTCCCCTATCGTCAAAACACCATTGCGTGGAATATCGAAAGGACCTTTAACTGAATATGTAAAATTATGGGAAGATGAAATGCACTGAAGCGCTACCGTTGCATTTATGGAGTCTACAGCTTTTCCAGTCTCATCGACATAAACATACATTTTCGTTCCACGCGATGAACCCAACTCCCATCGACCGGCCTCAACGCCGTTATTCAATTCAACAGGATGCATCAGAACCGACATATCGTCTACATTCGGTATGATTCGAACTCTCTTGATATCATATCCGTCAACAATAAACTGTAAACTGTCGTATTTAGCTTGAGCTTCAAGCCTTTTTGCAAAACCGGTTTGCTCATATGAATCGCTTGCTTCTTTTTGCCTGCTGTGAAAAGTTATTCCCCTGCGTCCGTCATCCATTCTGATAAATTTTGCCGTTCTGCAACGATCCCCTATCCGTATGCGGTACAGGTAGGTCCCCGAGGCTTTTACCAGTGACGGTATAAAATGATCTCCTGCGTCCCAGTTATCGGTAAGTGAAGAAATGAGCCTGCCGTTTACGGTATACGCATCTATACGGACTGTCGATCGAGCGGGAAGAGAAAACCTCAGGGCTCCGTTGTCTACGGTAAAAAGCTTCCCGATCCCCGGGAGACTTTTGCCCCTGATCGAAGATGTGAATGAAATGGAGAACCGTCCGTAAACATCTGTTGTATCGGACTGGTAACTGTGTATCATCTTTACGACTACCCCGCTTAAGGGTAATGATGTTACACTGTCATGTACGACTCCCGACACACGGCTTGTTTGAGACAAACACACGCCGGCAACACACGCTATGAGTAACGAAACTTTGGGGAAGACCATAAAATGATCCTTTCTGTAAATGTAAATGAAAATCGAGACCCGTAAAGTAACTTAACAATCTCTGATAATCGGGCCCGATAAATTGAATATAAAATCGGGATAAGCCAAAGGTCATATGCTTTCACTTCTCATCTGCTCAAATATCCGCAAGTGACCTTCCGATACACTTTTTTTCTTGAACCGAAGTGCTAATTTTATCTTTGTAACTCATGTTTTCATTTACACTTTCAAAAAGAACGTTTCATTTCCGACTTTCCACCGTCCTCTAATCATTATACCCCGACACTCTTTTAATAGTCAAACCCTAAAGATTCAGCCCGATTATCCCAGGCAGAAAAATCACGAAAAGATGACTCTGATTGAAGCATAGTAGACAGATATTTTTCCCCGATGGATCTGCTCGACAACTGCTTCATGCCGACAGATTCGGCGAGTATAGAGACGGTAGGCCAAAGATGTATATTTGATAGCTTGTTTTGTGCGATTTTAAACGGAAGGGCGTTGAGAATATGAGTTCACTCAGTTCCATTTTAACCGAAATATTCGGCGCGGCTTTTGAGCAGCTTGGTTTGGAGAAGCGTTTCGGACAGGTAATCGAATCGGGACGTCCAGATCTTGGCCAGTTCCAGTGTAATGGAGCGCTTGCCTGCGCAAAGCAGACTAAGCAAAACCCACGTCAACTCGCACAAAGCATCATCGATATAGTCCGCAACCGGTCCTGTATACAGTCGCTGTCAACGGCCGGTCCCGGTTTCATAAATATCGTTGTGAGCGACACATTCCTGGCCGATCATACACAAGCCGTTCGCGGAGACAAAAGACTGGGATGCCCGGATGCCAAGTTTCCTCAAAAGGTCATAATCGATTTTGGAGGACCAAATGTCGCCAAACCAATGCATGTCGGGCATCTTCGCTCGAGTATTATCGGCGACTGTTTGCAGAGGCTGCTTTCATTTTTAGGTCATGATGTGATTAGTGACAATCATATGGGCGACTGGGGCACACAGATGGGAATGCTTAACTGCGAACTCAAGCGCAGCCGGCCCGATCTTCCCTACTTCAACCCCGACTTTACCGGCGATTACCCCTCCGAGTCTCCGGTCCCTATCCGGGACCTCGAAACGATGTACCCGCAAGCATCAAAGAGGTGTAAGGGTAATGCCAAAGATATGGCCGAGGCGGTAGAGGCGACATCCGAGCTGCAGAAGGGGCGCAGAGGATATGTGGAACTTTGGAAACATTTCGTGGCGTTATCGGTAACCGAACTTCAGAAAGATTTCGAGGCACTTGGGATTACTTTCGATCACTGGCTTGGAGAGAGTTATTATAAGCAGCGTATGGAGCAACTTGTGGATGAGCTTCGTCAAAGCGAACATGCACAAGTCAGTGAGGGGGCACTGATTATCCCGGTTTCCCGAGAGGATGATAAAAAAGAGATCCCGCCGCTTCTGGTAGAAAAAAGCGGCGGCGGCTTTCTTTACGGCACCTCCGATCTGGCCACCATTGCCGAGCGGGTGGAGAAGTTTGGTGCGCAGGAGATATTGTATGTTGTGGACAAGCGCCAGGGGCTTCATTTCGAGCAGGTCTTTCGGGCGGCCCGCAAAATAGGCCTGGCAAACGAGTCGGTTACGTTGAACCACCTCGGGTTTGGAACAGTCAACGGTCCGGATGGGAAACCGTTTAAAACACGTGAGGGGGGTGTAATGAAACTCTCCGATCTGATAACGCTGGTTACGGAGAAAGCGCGCATCCGCATGGAGGAAGCAGGCGTGGCCCAGGGATTCTCGGAGCAGGAGAAGGCACTGGTGGCAAAAAAGGTAGGCCTGGCGGCTCTCAAGTTCGCGGACTTATCCAATCACAGGGAGTCAAACTATATCTTCGATCTTGATAAATTCACTCAGTTCGAAGGAAAAACCGGCCCCTATCTTCTTTACTCAGCAGTTCGGATCAAATCGATTCTTCGCAACGCAAGTGAAAAGGGTATCACCGGAGGAGCGATTCTCCCTCCGACGGATCCGGAGCGTAAGCTTATGCTGATTCTTGGACAAATGCCCGATGTTCTCAAGAGCAGCCGTGATGCTTATCTTCCAAACTACCTTTGTGACTTTGCCTACTCACTTTCTCAGGAGTTTAACCGATTTTACCGCGAGTGTCATATACTTAGCGAAGAAGACAAGGCACGCCAGGCATCCTGGATATCGCTTATCGAAACGGTGCTGGGACAGATGGAGCTTGTTCTTTCTATTCTCGGTATAGAGATCCCCGATAGGATGTAAGCTTTACTATTCCGAGAATGTTTTTACCTGTTGGGGGCTTGTTTGTCGATAGGCAACTAAAAGACGCTGAATTACCGTAATGAATGACAGGAGTGCAATAAGTCCCAAGCCCCAGACCATTGCCTCAGGACCAATCAGCAGAAAAAATGCAATGAGAATGATTCGCTCCGGACGCTGTAAAAAACCTCCCGTACAACTCAGTCCGGCGCTCTCTATCCTGGCCTTTACGTAGCTGACCAGGTTGGAACCAGACAGTGCGGCGATAGACAGCAGCACTACCGTCGGCAACTGCTGACTGGTCCGGACATAAAATGCTGCGATTCCGGTTATCCAGATGATTTCGGTCAGTCGGTCACAGGTTGAATCAAGAATTCCTCCGAAAACACTCATTTGATTGTTTTCGCGGGCAATCAGACCGTCGAGTCCGTCCATTATGGCCCCGAATGTTGCAGCGACAATGGACAGATGCCATTTACCGGCATACGCATACCATCCGGCAACTCCAAAGAGCACCACACCCAGGAGTGTGAGAGTGTTTGGATGGATTCTCAGTCGTACAGCTATATGGGCAATCGGTCGTATTATGTTGTTGTATAGTGGCTTAAGACCTTCAATCATCTCTTTTATTTACATTCGTTGGCGTTTAGTGAAGAAAAGTACAGAGCGAGCTTGATTGATAGTTCTGAAATATATATATTAACAAGTCTATTTATCTAGGAAATAATCTGGAGGACGTAATGGCAAAAACCTGTGAAGTATGCGGAAAACATCCTCGTGCCGGTCGTTCCGTTTCGCATGCGCATAATGTGAATAAGCGTATATTCTTTCCTAATCTGCGCACGATTAAAACAACCGAAAACGGTACGCCCAAACGTATCAAAATCTGTATGAAATGTTTGAAAGCCACCGCTAAAGTATAGCTCGCTTTCATTCAGGTACAAAAAATTAAGCCGACATGTGCACACATGTCGGCTTTTTTTTTAGGGGAAAGGAAAATCCCCTGTTTAAAATTCAAGGAATAAGGCCGCGGCCGCGTTTCATAATCCGGTACGACACACGGATTATGAAACACGGTCTTTTTTGTTTATTTCACTACGACGGCTCTTCTTATCGGGTGGAGTTTTCCGTTTTTCCTGGTAATAATTATGAATGATCCATTGCTTAGATTGTTGAGTACATTTTCGTAATTTTGATCATTCACCCTGGCAACCTCACGCCCGCGAGGATCGTAGATTATACCGGCTCCTCCAAGCTCGAACTGCTCTCTTTTTGGGATTCTATCTGTGACGTGAGGTTTACGAATCACGGGAGTCGGGTCCGGTTCTCCGGCCTCAAATTCATCGAAACTCACCGACATGTCCGAGGGTGCGATAAAAGCAACCGCATTGAAATCAAACGGCTCTCCGAAATCTACTTCTGGAAGCGTGTCGCCGTTGACTATGAACCTGTAGTCGGAGGTGATTTCCAGAGTATCGGTGTCTCCATGAATGTCGGTGGACAACTGCGGCGAGAAGGATTCCGCATTACTGGAAAGAGCAGCCCAGTATTTTTGAGGGCTTATGCGGTAATGAAAAGCCGAATAGTCGGTGGTAAGACCGTCTGAGCTGGGTGTAGTATTGATCGACAAAAGCGATATACCGTAAAAAGAGCTGTCGGAGCCGCCTTCGTGCTTTACGATTACTTTTACGGGCGCATTTTTGTATTGACCGCTGGTGAAAACGATATTGCTCGATGCTTCCGTTCCGGCATTCATATGAAGAGCACCGGCGCGGTTTTCAATCGTACCCGCCTGGGTAAATATGTTCCACCCCTTCAGATCTCCATCATTGAAATCATCACTGAAATACTCTTTAGGTGCGATGCTCTCGGTTTCGTCGGTAACGCGTACATAATCATAGGAGACCGTCTCTTGTGCATTTATCACTAGACCGATATCACCGCTCTGAAACGTCGGCTCGACAAAACGAGCTAACGGCACGCCGTTACAGCTTATCTGAATATCACTACCTTTTTTTACCACCGTAAGAGTGTTTTCTCCGGCGGGGTCGATAAAGGAATTGTATCCGGATTTGATTGACTCAAAATTAAGCGAAGTACCTGAAGCTACATACTTTCCGAATGTAAACAACTGGTTGGAATTGATCGTAAACTCATACCCCCCGGCATCTTTCCAACAAAACACCACCCCCGTTCTCCGGTAGCCTTCCGTAAGCGCCTGAAGAGAAACGGTGTAGGTAAAATCGGTGAACTCATCCGAGTGCTGGACTATACCAAGAGTGCTATTTCGATTCTCGACAATATACTTGCCGTCTTCGATTCGTGTCTCGTAGTCCGCTCCATAACGCGGCACCCATTCGTCATCGGTATTGAAATCGTCTTCAAATAATACGGCGCTGTTTACTGCAAGTACCGTTAAAAAAACAATTAACGCGCCTAAAGGCAATCTATACATGACCATCCCCCTTCTTGCGGTCACAACAAAAAAGTCGCAAACCCTCATACACATATATATAATAGTATAAAGCATTATCTTGTCGCTGTCAACGCGCTTAAACCATATTTATACATTCGATTATTCATCGAAAAAACAATAATCTCTACTGATGTATCAAAAATAGTCGTCATTCGTTAAAAAAATGTTCAAAGTGTTTAAAATATATCTATCACATCCACGAACAAACCACTTTTTCGTTGGGTTGTTTCTTTTTTTCGCGTTATCTTCTGTTTTCGCGCGTGCAACTGATACAACCAGTACAAAGTTGGAGGTCAGGGTTCTCGCATCCGGTCGCCTACCGCTTAATCAGACCGAACCCGCATGGAATGCCTATAGAGCCTACGGAGTTTCGTTCTCCATACCAACCAAAAGCAGGCACCTGTACATGCGTGCCTCGATGGACGGGGGAAAAATGCATAGAAGCATGAAACCGTCTCAAACCAGAGCTGTCGTGCATGGTGCGATTTCTTTCCATTATGTTCACCCACGAGTAAAAAAAATTGGGCTGTCTCCCTACATGGGGCTTTCCAACACACTCATTTTCCCGTGGGATGAGAAGCCGGTGGTTAGTACCGAGGTTTTTTCACCTTCTGAAAATGAGTTCGGAGTGGTGGTGGGAGTCGAACCATTCTGGAAACATGCACGATACCTGATCTCGATTCCCGTTCAGCTGGATCATGTCTTCTCCCATCCAAGGCCGTTTACAACATTTGGAGGCGGGCTTCAATTCGGAAGGTCTTTCTGATGTATCGTCAATTATGTACCGTATTGATTTTCGCGGCCTCGTTATATGCGAGCGATATTTGGAATTCAGATAGAAACATTGACTTTCGCCTGGACGGATCGACGGTTCTGAGGTATGACAGAATCGACCCGTCCCGCTCCCACAATCTCTTTGGGATTATCGAAGGAGACATCTGTGACAGGTTTCCGATCTCACATCTGGGGGCTTACGGGTTATCTCCCTGGGCCCAATCACCGGATGATCCAAGACTTACGGCCGCAGGAGCTGCGGGATCGGAATTTGGCGACCCGCTATTGAACAAACTGGATGATCCGTCTCTGCCCAATCGCGACCACTTCACACTCCTTGAAACAAGCCTGAAGATACCCGGGCTACCGATACGTCTGTTTAACGGATATCGATATGTGGATCATTACACCGATCGATTCGATTCCTTGTGGTATAATTACAAAAGGCAGACCGGCAGGGAGATGGTTTACAGCAACCGGGGCGTGGCTCACGGAATTTCCGGAGGGTTTGCAGCGATCAGCCCGAAAATAAAATCAATCGGCTTTCTGCACAGATACGGCTATTGGGGGGCTACCCCCTTCTATTTTTCGCCCATATATCGAAGAGGTATTTCCTATGCCCAAACCCTCCAGGCGTCCTTAGGGGATCAAAGCTTTTGGGCATCTGTACTGATCGATCAATACGAAAGATACTACGATCATCATGAATCGGTCCCATATACAGACAGGATCGTTTCGGGCCGAATATCTCATGCAATCACCGGTTCGATCTTCGCGTCTTTGGAACCGGCGTACGACTCGCGGATCGATCCCGGCCTCCGAATCGCGGCCAATCTGGGAGATTCGGTTTCGCAGCTTAAGTGGATGTTAAACGGTGCGGTTTACGGCAACGGTCGTCAGGAATCATCCGTTGGCATGCGATGGGATATTTTTGATGATATTTTCATCGAAGGGGAATCGAGCTGGGAGTACTTTCCTGCCCCGCGAGAATTTACGTTTTATGAATCGGAAACACCGGTGCACTACCGAAGTGATGATTTTGACCGACGCACGGCTTTGCTTAGAACCGGCTACAGGTTTGGGAAAACGATACCTGTTGATGTTACCGGGTGGTATCGATATGAGGAGAAGCAGCCGTGGGAAAGCATCGAAACGTTTGCCGAAAGCACGGTAATCACCTATGAGACACTCTCCGATATTCCCAGGCATTTCGGAGGTGCCTCAGTTGCAACCCAACTCAAAAGAGGACGATTCATCGCGAAGATCCATGCGGACGGCGGGGTCAATCTCGATGATGAGAACAGCCGATTTCACCTGCCGTGGAGAAGTTTTGTCGAATTGATTTACGGAAACATGGAAGATGAATGGTTTTATGGTTCCATACGCTACGAGGTTCGCTCGGGTGCGACATTGAATTTCTTCGACAAAAACCTGCAAGAAACGGCCGGGATGGAGTCCCCTTCCCAGAGCAGTCTATCTTTCGGCCTGATGGTTCCGTTTCTGCTTCCCTTTGGCCGGGATCACCTGCAGACACGGGTCAGAATATCCACCGAATCGATTCGGGCATTTTCCGACTCACGACTTCGAATACATCCAGGCGGCAATCTCATAGGTCCCGGAGTATCCGTTACGTTTGACGGTGCAATTCGTTAGATCGATCTAAAGAGTCGACTCTCAAACCCTGCAATGAAAAAACTCTTTCGATCGATTTCCAATTTGGAAAACACCTGAAAGTCGCTTTT
>CAZPHU010000019.1:9852-25961 GCA_964586285.1 uncultured Fibrobacterota bacterium
TTTTTTACCGGAAAAACATCTCTAAGCCGCTTTTTCGGGCGATTTCCATTTCGGAAAACACCAAAAGTCGCTTTTTCGATCGATTTCCAATTTGGAAAACACCTGAAAGTCGCTTTTCCAGTCGATTTCCAATTTGGAAAACACCTGAAAGTCGCTTTTTCGGTCGTTTCCGTTTCGGAAAACACCTGAAAGTCGCTCTTGGAACTCTTTTTTACCGGAAAAACATCTCTAAGCCGCTTTTTCGGGCGATTTCCATTTCGGATATCATCTCCGGGCCGTTCTTTGGGTTGTTTTTTTGGTTTTTTTGAGGAAAACGGTCACGAAAGACTCTTCGGATACTTTTTCAATTTAAATCAGCTGAGTTGGGCGGTTCTCCCGCAGCCTGTCATGTAGAAGTGCTAAGTTAGTTTGAAAGAGATTCCCAATTGTGCCAGCTGTTTCAGTGCCGTGCCCGCCCAGTCTTTATTGGCGGCAGGACTGCTGGGGCTTGGGTGCAGGATTTTTCCGCATTTGACACTGCTTGCGGCACAGACTTCAGCAATACGCTCGAAAGCGAAATTGCCTATACCAATCACATATTGCGCCTGCAGGGCATCTATAAGTTCCAGAAGATGCCTGTTGCAGATGTCAAAGAGGATCTTTCGTTCTTCGGCGGGAAGTTTGTCGGGGGTTCTGTTGCGGCCGCTTTGCTCCATGAAAACAAGAGGGCAGTAGTTAGCTACATAATGATCGGCAAAGAAAAGCTTTGGAGAGGTGAAGCAGCGCTGGAAAAGCCCCCACAACCTCCTGCCGCTAACCTCCGAGCGCGTGCAGTCAAATCCTTTTATCGGTCTGTTGGGGTGCTGGTTGTCTGGCACATCCACGCATCCCGCTATACCCAGCCAATTCCTGACCGCATCGATCTCACCAAAGGGAATTCCGGTCTGAGCCATTCCCCACGGCCCCGGATTCATCCCCACGAAGATCACTTTCTTTTTTCCTGCGCCGAATGTCTCTATGTATTGCCGGTGGCATTTCCAGGCATAGCTTAGCGGGTTGTAAACATGAGTCACTGGTTGTGCAAAGGTCAGTGTTTCGGCCCGATCCCTGAGCCTTTCGGCTGCGCTTAGAACATTTTTCATAGACACGAATTAAATGCTTCGCTCCTTTACGGTTTACACACTGTACCTGCCACAAAGAGCATCGGCTGTTTTACCTCTTTTTGTATTCCGGCCGCACAACATCTCCTACCGGATATGAGCCCAGCACTCTGAAAAAGGTGGTTATCTCCTGGAGATGATTGACTGCGTTTTTCTGAGCCTCATCTGCCACATACCCCTGAAAGTCAAGATAGAAAAGATACTCAAACTGCTTTCCGTGCACCGGGCGTGACTCTATCTTGAAAAGATCTATATCTCTGAGAGCAAACACACTTAAGGCTTTGAAAAGAGCTCCCGGTATATTCTTCGTCGAAAAGACGATGGAGGTTTTGATATCTTTTGCATTGGGCGGTTTTTTTTGACGGCGTGCGAGTACCAGAAACCTTGTCATGTTGTTTCTGTTATCTTCGATACGGCGGGCCAGAACGGACATGTCATAATCGATAGCCGCCTGCATGGATGCTACAGCGGCAGCATCAGCCAGCTTCTCATCCTTTATTTTTTTGACCGCGCCGGCGGTATTGGATACCGCCACGACCTCAACCGACGGCATCCCTTCGAGATACTTTTTACACTGGGCGAGGGCCTGCGGGTGAGAAAACACCCTTCTTACTTTATTTTTTGTCGTACCGGGGTTGGCAATGAGGTAATGACTGACCTGCAAAACGATTTCCCCTGTGATGAAAAGATCGTTTTCCAGGAGAAGATCATAGTTCTGATGAATACTGCCGGCCAGAGAATTTTCTATGGGTATAACACCGTATTGTGTACGCTTGTCGGATACAGCGCGAAACACATCGGCAAACTCCCTGCAAGGCATTACCTTTTGATTTTTGCCGAAAAAAAGTACCGCGGCCAGTTCTCCAAATGCACCTCTTTCGCCACTAAACGCCACCGACATCAGAACAATCTCCTGCCAAAAGCAAAATTTTTCTTGAAGTAAACATTATCCACGCTGCTGTAAGTTACACCCTTTTTCGTCGAGGAATGAACAAATCGTCCATCGCCCATGTATATCCCCACATGATTTATCCGCCTGAATACACCACCCCTAAAAAAGATTAGATCGGCCGTACGCAGATTATCTTTTCGCACCCTTTTTCCAAGCTTGCTCATTGCCCTTGAGGTTCGAGGAAGCTCGATGCTGTGGAGATCCCTGAAAACTGCTCCTACAAATCCCGAGCAGTCAAATCCGGCCCGCGTTGTTCCTCCCCAGCGATACGGTATGCCGATATAAGACTTTACAACATGAGTAAGCCGCGACGAAGAGGCTGCGGGATTGTTTTGTGAAGAAAACCTTCGGGGAGTATTCTTTTCCTGCTTTTTTCTTTCTGCCCCGGCAGCGGCATTTTGAGGGGAACGACTGTAGCGAACCTGCGGGGTACACCCCTGAGCATATAAGCCCATTATCAAGCAACCGACGGCAACACAAAAACTTTTGGTTTTTCCCATGGCAGCTTTTTTTGTCACTTAACCAGCGTTTGCACGGCGAAACCGAGCTTAAGTAAGTTGTCTTCTCTCCATTTGGGCGCCATGAACTGCACTCCTATCGGTAAACCCCGATCGGTTCCGCAAGGAACACTCACCCCCGGTATTCCCGCCAGATTTGCCGAAACAGTGTAGATATCGGTCAAGTACATCTGAAGCGGATCCCGGGACTTTTCACCGAGTTTAAACGCCGGGGTGGGAGTTACAGGAGAAACAAGCGCATCACAGGACTCAAAAGCTTTCTCGAAATCCCGTCCAATAAGCGTACGAACCTTCGCACCCTTTAGATAGTAGGCGTCGTAGTATCCCGAACTCAGCACATATGTTCCCAGCATGATACGCCTCTTAACCTCGGCTCCAAAACCTTCCTCGCGAGTAGAGCGGTACATGTCCTGAAGCGAGTTTTCGTTTTCACTTCTGTACCCGTACTTTACACCATCGTAACGGGCGAGATTAGAGGAAGCCTCCGCCGTACAGATTATGTAGTAGGCCGCAACGGCGTATTTGCTGTGGGGCAAGGACACTTCCTTTATGCTTGCCCCCTGCGCAGCAAGCGTGTCGATAGTTTTTTGAACAGCTCTTCCGACCGATTCCGACAGCCCCTGGCCGAAATACTCTTTTGGAACTCCCAGTGTCATTCCTTTTAAATCGGTTGTATAGATCGATTCATCATCGATAAAAGGCCTTCCTGCGCAGGTTGAATCACGTTTATCTTCTCCAGAGATAACCGAAAGTAACAGGCCTGCATCTCGAACATCGTTTGCGATCGGTCCGATTTGGTCAAGTGACGAGGCGAAAGCGACCAGCCCGTAACGACTGACACGCCCGTATGTAGGCTTCATTCCCACGACACCGCAATGGCTGCTTGGCTGTCGGATCGATCCCCCGGTGTCACTTCCAAGCGCAAGCGGTACAAAGTCCGCCCCCACCGCCGCCGCACTTCCTCCACTTGAGCCCCCCGGGGTGTATTGCGGATTTCGTGGATTGCAGGTGGGTCCGGTGAAAGCGGTCTCGGTGCTTGAGCCCATGGCAAACTCATCCATGTTTGTTTTACCCACGATTACTGCACCGGCCTTTATTAACGCCTCGACCGCTGTCGCATCGTAAGGCGCAACAAAATGCTCAAGCATTCGGGACGAGCAGGTGGTGGGAATTCCTTTGGTGCACATATTGTCTTTAACCGCAACCGGTATTCCCAGAAGTGGAAGTGCGGCCTTTTGTTCCCGGCCCAACGCATCCAGCTCACGTGCTCTTGCAAGTGAGTTTTCAGCCTGCACGCTTGTGAAGGCGTGAGTTTTATCATCTGTGCTTGTGATGCGATCGAGCGATTCCCCCACCAGCTCCACACAGCTTTTCTTACCGCTTCGTATTTGGGATACAACTTCTTTTATGGGCTTATCAAAAAAAGACATTTGGTCAAAAACCTTTCCGGATGCTTACTTATACCAACGGAAAAAATACAGGCTGATGAAAATTCCGATAATCGACAGAAGGCTGAACTTCATCTGTAAACCGAACTGAAACTTGATCGCATTCAAATCGATAATTATCGGCTCGGGGAATCCGAAACCGAACAGAATATTATACGTGAAAAATGTCTTAACCACATTATCGCCGCCCGGAATCAAGCCGACCAGGGCGTTTAGATAAGATCCGATCAAAATACCGATCAAAACCACTAAAAACAGTGTCCCAAAACTCTTCTCTTTCAGACTGACCGCCATCGGCATACTCCCTTCTACCGCACGCACGGATACACATCCGGCTTATATCATTGATTTTGTATGTACTGAACGTTACTCAGAAAAATAAGTAAAAGCATCAGCTGCGGGGGTATTCCTTGAGCACCAGCCTCGATATATACCGCTTCTGATTGCGCACAAATGTCACTTTGACCGAGTCTCCTACAAAATAATTCAAAAAGAAGCCGTCAATATCTATATGATTGCGAATCTGACGATTTCCCATCTTGATAATTATGTCGCCCTCTTTTAATCCTGCCATATCTCCCGGGCTGCCTTTTTTTATATGAGTAACCAAAACTCCGTCGATTTTGTCGTAACCAAATGCAAGCGCAACTGACCGGTCCAGATTCTGAACCGTGATTCCGGTCCAGATCTGACGACGACGGCCGTACTTCTGCAACTCCCGAACAACTCGTTTTGCCCCGTTTATCGGAATGGCAAAGCCGATCCCTATCGAGCCCTTATTGTTATTGCTGCCGGTATATATAAAGGTGTTTATCCCTATTACTTCACCCTGTGCATTCAAAAGCGGTCCACCGGAATTACCCGGGTTAATGGCCGCATCGGTCTGTATCATATTCTGATAGTAAACTTTATCCGAAGGCGCGAAGTTTCTCCCCAACGCGCTCACAACCCCTACCGTTACAGTCGGACGAGGATCATTGAAAAAATTCAGAAACGGGTTTCCTATGGCAATAACCCACTCGCCGATAAGCAGACTCTCCGAATCGCCGACCTTTAGAGGCGTGAGCCCCTTCTTATCCACTTTAATCAGGGCCAGATCCGAATACGGATCACGTCCAACCACTTTCCCTTCAAGCTGCAGGCCGTCCGTGAAATCTACATACAACTTCTGAGCCCCTTCCACAACATGATTGTTGGTCAGGATGAGCCCATTTTCATCGATCACAAATCCCGAGCCCATGTTTTCGACCTCTTTGTATTGAGGAACGAGGCGATGAGGGAGAAAGGGGTTGAAAAAGTCGCGCTGATAGTATAGGGAGCCCACGTACTTGAGCTGTGTGACTATTATCCCCACGACTCCGGAAGAAACCTGCTCTGTAGCGGCAACAATAGCAGTGCGCCTGGAATCTGTAATCGACTGCTGTGCCGCCGATTCATTTATCCGATCCGAAGAGCCTTCATTGACGTTTTTACTTCCGCCGGCCGAATCGCTTTGGGCAACCGGTTCGGGTTTGACCGCATCTTTCCTGTACATCCTTCGTATAGCTTCGCCCCCTGCTACCGCCCCCAGAATCAACCCGAGTAGAAGCAGTAAAAGATACGTACCGGAACGTCCTGCATTATTCATATACTTTCCTCCGGATATATCACATCCTCTAAAACCAGTCCCGATGCGGGAGCCGTCCGGCCTGCCGTGGTTCTATCCCTGGAGTTGATAATATCCATCAAAGAATCGCTTATCTGCCCCCGTCCCATATCGACAAGAGTGCCCACAAGCGATCGTACCATCTTGTAAAGAAATCTGTTTGCTTCTATTGTAAAAGTCCTATACCAATCCTCAGCACCGAACTCCGCTTTGTAAACAGTACAGTCCATGGTGTTATTCGAGTGGCCGGATGCGCAAAAAGAGGTAAAATCGTGCCTGCCCACAAGCGTAGAGGCCTCATGACACATCCTTTCCCAGTCCAGAGTGTACGATACGAACCAGCTTTGAGATCTTTGCAGCGGCCTTTTGCGCTCGGTTATTCGGTATATATAACGCCGTCTGACCGCACTGTATCTGGCATGAAAATCATCTCGCGTTCTTACCAGATTGTAAATGGCGATGTCCCTTGGAAGAACGGAATTTACCGAAAGAAGGCACCTATACAAATCGGTACTGTCGGGCAAATCGATATGTACCCCTTGAGCACGGGCATGCACTCCGGCATCCGTACGCCCCGCTCCAACCACCGAGCATTTTTTTTGGGTAACAGTCGAAAAAGCCTGCTCCAGCTTCTGCTGAATGCTGATTTCTTTCACCTGCGATTGCCACCCGCAATAGCAGCTCCCGTCGTACTCAACCCGAAAAAAACACCGCATTACGGCTTTTCCTCATCAACCAGCTGCTTAACGCGCACAATGCGATAACACAACATCTCCACCTCAAAGCGCGACGCTTCACGCGCACCTGTTTTTATTCCTACATCAAACTCCGACAGCCATCCAAAGACACGTTTCAGGTGCCTGTCCTTATATGAGCTTGCATGATTTACGATATTGGAAAGAATAATCACCGGATAAGCTTTACCTACCGGATCATTGGGATTCATAAGCCCGGAAGCAACCCCGATTTCATGTGCGATCTCATTTCTTTTCGTATACGGCAGCGACTCCGATCTGTATGAGCTTATTTTGTCCGGATTGGCCGCGGCATAGGCGCGTATTCGATAAAGCGCCCAGAAATGACGAAACGCGGCGTAGATGAATGACGGACCGGAAAAAGTCGATGCAAAAAGAGAATCCAGTATACGAAGACACTGTGAAAAATCCTTTTCCCCAAGGGCACGGGAAAGCTCGAAGTAGTCTTTGGCGCGAGTCGCACCGGTTATACTGACTATCGCATCTTTATTGACGGGAGCACCGGCGGGAAGATGTATGTCGATTTTCTGCAGCTCCGAATACAGCTGATCCAGCTCGGAGCCGACAAACTCAATCAGAAAAGCCGCGTCATTCTTACTCATATTACGTCCGAAAAACACAGGGACCTGTGTTGTCAACCATTCGGCGATTTTATATTCGGGCGGTTTATTATACTCATGCAGTGCCACCATTTTCGGGTCGGCTTTTAGACGTTTTTTGACGGTCAATATGTCAAGAATCTTTTTTTGCCGATCTTTTCGTCTGGGACTCAAATCGATATCACAGATACAGTAAACATCGGGCGGGGCCATATCAAGAACATTTATAAGATGCTTAAGATCCGAATCGAGCAGTTCGTTTAAATGGCGTATATGAAACAGTCGATTTTCCTGAAAAAGCGACGGTGTCATCATTCTCTCACAAAAGCTCTGAAAGGATTCCCTGGTGGAATCGAAACGCTCCTCGGTGATACTCTCGTTTTGGGTAAACAGCTTATCGATTATCTCTTCACGCACCCGTTCACGAGTGATAGTATCACTTCCCACCAGAAAAGAGAAATGAGCAGGTGCTCCTTTTAAAAATCCCGCTTCACTCATGATACCAACCGTTTAAGGAAATGAACCGACTCATTCATCGACTCCGCGAACTTCACCTGAGCATCGATAAATGCCCGGGCCTGAGTTTTCAGCGTGGTAATTATTTGCTCCGCCAGCTGTGTTCCGTCCGACGACTGAAATCCAACCCCCGCCGCCATTAGTCTGTCGCAGCTTTCCTGCTGGGCATGAGTGTGAGTCCCGAAAAATACCGGGATACCAAACTGCGCAGCTTCCCACATATTGTGACCGCCCACCGGGCAAAATGTCCCACCCACAATCGCCGCATCCGCAATCATATACATCTTTTCAAGTACCCCATAAGATTCGACAACAGCGATTTTCCACTCCTTAGCGGCGTAAAGCGTAGTCAGATGAAGCACATCGGGACCCAATTCTTTTATTATCGGCATGGTGGATTTGAGATGTCGCGGAACTATAATCCACTTTACTTTCATTCCACGGGCTTGAAGTTCCTCGTTTGCTTCCCTGAGCACCGCGGCCTCATCCCTATGTATGCACCCTGCGGTAATCACCAGCTCTTCGCCCAAAGCCAAATCACGCCTCTGCTCACTCCACACCTGCTCCTGAGGACGTTTTATCGCCACGTGACTTTTGAGATTGCCGATCACTTTCGTTTGCTCCTCTTTAACCCCCATCCTTTCAAACCGCTCACCATAAATGCGACTCTGAACCAAAACGGGATTCAGGTATTCGAAAAGCGGGCGAAACAAAAAGCCAAAGGTTTTATAAGCCTCGAAAGATTTCTCTTCTAAACGACCGTTGACAATTCCAACGGGTACTCCCATGCGTCGGCAGACATATATCAGCGAAGGCCAGATTTCCGTTTCCATGATCCACACGCGACTGATATTGAAACGGCTCATGATCGTTTTCATGCTCGAAAGTGTATCGAAAGGAAGGTACCCGACCGCACATACCGATGGAACCTTGTGTTTTTCGAGAAAAGCGACTCCCGTTTCGCTTGTTGCCGTAAGTACATATACGACTTCCGGCAGTTCACTCTCCAGTATTCGGAGAAATCTCAGCAGTAATTTAGCCTCCCCAAGAGAAGCCGCGTGAAGCCAGTGTACGGTTTTGCCGTTAAAAGGCTTGACCGCGTATGGAAGTCTGCGTCTGTCTCGCGCATGCCAACTTCTAACGCGTTCTTTTCCCAACAAGGGAAGTATTGCTATAATAAAACAATTCAAGACGAAGCTGTATAGATATACTGCGATGGAATTGATACAATTTTTCATAATTAATTGAAAACGGATACCCTGTTTTTCCCATTTCTTTTTGATTCGTACAACGCCTGATCGGCTTTACTGATTAAATCATCCTTGGCAGCCTTTTGAGAGCCGTCATAGCAGGCAAGGCCTATGCTGACCGTATAATCGAGATGTTTCTGAGAAAAAGGAAACGGCTTTCCCGCGACTTCTTCACAGATACGTTGTGCCAGGATTAGGGCGCCGCCGGGACGCGTATCGGGCAACACCAGCGCAAACTCCTCCCCGCCATACCGGGCAAGAACATCACCGCATCGCACAGTCTCGGCAATTCGTGTTGTAAGATCTATCAGCACAGCGTCACCCACCAGATGTCCGTAGGTATCGTTTATTTTTTTGAAATCGTCTATATCGATTAAAGCGAGACAAAATGGATGCTTGTGACGATCGGCTCGGGCGATTTCGCGCTCAAGCGTCTCATGAAACATCCGATGATTTGCCACCCCGGTAAGACTATCGGTTTTGGCCTGCATTTTCGCTTGCAAATCGAGATAACCATGCTCGACAATAGATGAGGTGATCGAAGCGAAAACATACAGAAACTGACTTTTTTCTGCATCGAGATCACCCTCTTCGCGCACAACGCTCAAGTATCCTATTGTTTTTCCCAACACGGAAAGAGAAGTGGTGATCGGCTCTGTTTTTAAAAGATTTTCCGACTCCAATTGCCCTTTTTTGCCCCGAAAAATAGTTATCGGTGTAGGGGTCGTCTGCTTTTTTTCGGCAGAATTTGATTCCGCTGAAAGCTCCGTTTGTAATTTTTCTATTAGCGGCCTTACCCGGCTCTCCGTTACCGTCCCCGCCCGCGGCATGACAAATGACTCCCTGAAGCCTATAAAATCAACGGTTATCGCACAATATTGGGCACCAAGCTGGGTGTTTGCTTCCTCAAGTATTACCCTCATGATTTCCGTAATATCCAGGGAAAGCATCAGTTTTCGGCAGAAATAGTACAGCGCCGCTACATCATGAAAATGACGTTTGATCTCGGGAAAATTCAAATCGGTATTTTCCATAAGCATGACACTTTTCAGATGAAAAATGCGCCCGGCAACGGCCTTTTCCACCTGATACAAAAAATCGTCTACCGACAGCGGCTTTAATAAATAGGATGTTACCCCCAGATTGATCGCCTCGGCAGCCGAATCAATTGTCGCGTAGCCGGTGATCATAATAACCTCGGTATAGGGATCCTTCTGTTTGGCAGTCTTGAGCACATCCATACCGGAGCCGTCCGGAAGTTTCAGATCGGTAACCACCAGATCATAAATTTCATCCTGAATTTTTTGCGTCGCGGCTTCTACAGATTCGGCCGTATGGATAGTTCGATAATTCTCTTGCAAAGCTCTTTTGAGGAAACTGTTCACGGCAGGATCATCGTCAACGATAAGAATAGAACAGTCGCCCGGCACTTTTACAGCTTGTATAGTCATTTTATTTCTCTTGTTTTTCACACCCGGTTGCATTTACGAGGTTTCCTGAGGGGTTATGCGGAGTTAAACAGACACCTTAATATAGTAATTGAAAAGCGCGTTTTTCAGTCACTTTTTAAAGCGCGCATATAACACCTGATTGTGCGGTTCCAAAAGATGATTCAAGCAACATCTTAATGAACGCAAGGGTTGAAGCAATCAGTAGAATACCCCTCTGAGGTATTCGCAGGATTGTTAAGATCCTTGTTCCCAAAGAAATTGTGTGAGTCCCCGCGAGAGAATCCTCAAATCAGGTAACAATACCCAAATAAGGTTTGACTTTGATTGCCTCTCAAGCTATTTTATTTTTGCGTTAAAAGCCGAGTAAAAAAAAGCTAATTTCAAAACCCGAAAAAGACAGATACCGATATGAAAACACTTAATTTATGGTGCATTGCCTTTATCAGCTTGTGTGTCGTATCCTGCGGTGAAAACCCGTTCGAATCGACTACATATCTTGGGTCGGAAATAATTGATGATTATGCACCTACAATTACAGATTTCGATCGAAACTTCAAAACAGTGCAATTTGATTTAACTACACTATCTCCCACTACTATCCCAGTAACAACCCAGGGTATAGCTGCAGGTCTTCAGGGCGAGGAGCCACCATATGTGGGGATATGGGAAAATCAAAACGAACAGGCTGTCACATATCTGGAGTTTGACGGTCAGGTTATTAGAAACATTCTGGACACCCTTTCACTTGATAGCCTGAGACTCAGGGTATCATTCGCCGATGAAATTGCCGACCTCCAACTTTTTGTGATGCCGGACACTTTGACTCAGGATGTTTCCTACGACACCGTTCCGACGGCTGAGGCTTTAGCAACTTTTACCGCATCCTCACCTGATTCGAATGCCGTATTTAGCCTTGGGACCGATTTCGTATCGGCAATAGATGAGCTTTTGCAGCCGGTCGACGATACGGTATCACAAGACATCGCCCTGGTTTTATCGTCTAACTCGCCGCTGGTTGAGCTTCAAAGCGTCGACAACAGTTACGCACGACTTGTTTTTACATCAGTGACCTCAGATACGACTACCGATTCCATAACCCTGACACCAGAGAAGATTCGTTTTTCCGTTTTTACCCTGCAGCCCTACGAAGCTCCTGTTTCTTCACGGGCAACCGATCGGGTCGCAGTCTTTCCGATTGTGCTTACACCGCTTTGGGATGCCATGGAGGGAGATACATCCGAGGTGACCTATCAATCAGTTTTGGCGGCAGAGATGACACTCGAGGCCGAATCGGTGGTGGATAAAGGCGCTTTGGACAGCGCGGTAAATGTATTATTCGCCCTTGAGCGTTCCGATTACCGGGAACTCGACGATGTTACATATCTTGATGAATCAGTCAGAATTACGCCCGATTCACTAAGACACACCGTACGTATAGAACCTGCGCTCAACCGTTTCTTGCGACAAGAGCAGCAAAGACCCGATACGGCTTATCTGCATTTACGAGTTTCCTCGCAAACTAATGAGATGTTCAGTAAGGTGATCTGGCAATCCGAGAATTCATTTCCTTTTACAGCTGTTTTATCCACACCACGGTAGGACAATATGCGCTATATATTAATATTGATGAGCCTTTTTATGATTGCGGTCGAAAATCTGCCCGCTCAGTCGGTTCTCTCCCTTCAGTACCCGCTTGGCCTGCCGGTTAATCCGAGTTCGGGCATGGCGGTTTCAATGGGAGGGGCGGGAGTTGGAGTCTCTGTTCCAAATAATGTCATGCTGGAAAATCCCGCGAATCTGGGCACCATAGACCAAACGGCATTCTCTTCATTTATCTCGTTTGACTTTCTTCAGATAAATGATGACGGACGCAATACCGAGCATGTCAGAGTAGTCCCCGAGCAGGTATCATTCTCCTTTCCCCTGGATTTTATTGGAACGATTGGATTTGGAGTCCTCAATCAGACCGATGCCTCGGTGAAATTCCAAACTCCCTCTCGAGATCTGGGGAACAATCTCGAAGGACAATTGGGCTACGATCGCGAAGGCGGCCTTACAAGTTGGCAACTTGGATGGGGCCGTAACCTGGATCGCTGGGTTCATTTGGGAATAGCATATCAGCGACTTTATTTAAATATCAAAAGCACCGCGATTCAGGAAATACCTGAATTGTCCCAGGCAGCAGCAAGAGATAGTGCGCACCTAAGTTTCCGTGGCAATGGTATACGTCTTGGGATCCTGGTACCGCTTGGTAATCTCACGGCCGGAATGAGCTGGAATTATGTCTTTGAGGGAACAGCGGACATAGACAGTATTACCAGATTGAGTTCCGATAATTCCAGTGTTGCGAATAGCGATACCACTTTTGAGCAAGATTTCAATTTACCTTCTACATTTACAGTTGGCGCTTCCTACCGTTTTAACTCCCAATGGCTGGCGGCAATTGATGTAAGCATGACTCAATGGAATCAATTTGAAGGGGGCGGCCCCGTAAAAGGTCCCGAAAGAGACAATACAGTAGAACTTAGCCTGGGTGGACAGTTCATTCCTTCTCCAGACGAACTTCAACCACAGTACTGGGAGACTATTCGTTACCGCGCGGGTTTTAGATACAATCAGCTGCCCGACGAGAATAGCACGAATTTTGCTATAACGCTTGGGACGGGTTTGCCGCTTCGAGCCGGCGGTCTGTTGGATATTGTAGCGGAATTTGGTAGACGAACCGATGATTCGTATTCGGATTACTCAGAAAACTATGTACTTCTCGGTATAGGAGTCAATGGCGGCCGCAACTGGCGCAAAGCATCCGAGAGCAACTTTTGAATGTGTAACTTTTTAAATAGGTCGGCCTAATGAAAGGGGGAGTTCATGCAATCAGGGAAGTCTCCGGAAAAAAGTGCCTCTAAGAAGAAGACTGCAACTGGAAGAAGTGTTAAGGGATCGGGTGAAAAAAAAGCGCTCAAATCCGCATCGGATCGTAGTACTGCGAAAAAAAGTTCCACTTTGAAGGAGGAACCTCTTAAAAAAGCAGGTGCGACCGAAACCCGCTCGAAAGTTAGCTCTTTTAGCAAAACAAGTGTTAAGCAGCAGAAGAAAAAAGCAACCGTCCCCTCTTGGGAAACTGGATCGAAGTGGTCGACGGCATCATTTTCACCGGCTGCATACGAGAAGCGTCAGAGCCAAATGGCACCCCGCTACTATTTCAATGATAACCTCCCCCAGTCGTATCATGAATCCTATTTCAGAGCAATGGCCAGGGATCCTGAATGGGTATTTGCCTATTGGGAAATTGACCCCAAGCAGATACAAGACTTAAAATCAAGATTAGGTGAAGAAACTTTCAATTCCTCTAAGAGGGTTATTAGGATTCTTGATATTACCGACGTCTCATATGACGGAACCAACGCACTATCATCAACCGACATTGAAATCAACGGTTTCGCGAATAACTGGTATTTAAAGGTACCTCAATCAGGTAAGGCCTACCTCCTTGAGATCGGTTTTCTTGTGCCGCACGGCGAATTCACTGTTCTTATGCGCTCGAATCCGATATCCGTACCTGCAGCCGAGCCCTCCACACAAACCTCGGGAGAATGGGGAACTGTGGAGACGGATGAACTACTCAGGCTCTCCGGCTTGGGGAAAATACAGATAGGTGCCAGCGAAAGCATTGCTCTTCAGCACCTGGAGAGAAAAGCTAAATACAGTGCGCCTTATTCTCTAGAGCAAATCGGTGCCAGCGAGAACGTGCTTTTCTGGGGCGCAAGCGAACATGTCAGTTCCGATTCGATGGTAAATCGCTAGTCATTATCTTTTGCTTCATTAGAGGGTGCCTTTTCAGGCACCCTTTCTTTTTAATGGTTTCTAAGCATGTTTGGTAGTCAATTAGAAAAAAGCGTACCAAAGGGATATCTAAGTCTCATATTTCACGCCCACCTTCCTTTCGTTCGCCACCCCGAGAGTGACTACAACATGGAGGAGAACTGGCTTTTCGAAGCGATTACCGAAACCTATCTCCCACTTTTAGTCTCTTTTAACAATTTGACTCAAGACAGGGTTCCATTCAGAATTACAATGTCTCTGACCCCAACCCTCTGTTCGATGCTGACGGATCATTTTCTCCAAGACCGCTACCTGAAGTATATCAACAGGCTGATTGAACTTGCGGAAAAGGAAATTATTCGTACAAAGTCTCAACCGGAATTTTACCAAAACGCCCGCATGTATCTGGACAAATTCCGAGCCTGCCGCAGGATATTCTTTCAGGAGTATGATGCCAATATCCTCTCCGGTTTTATTCAATTACAAAACGAGGGATTTCTCGAAATAATCACCTGTGGCGCTACTCATGGTTTTTTCCCGAATATGATATTGCAGGAAAAAACTGTTCGAGCCCAAATCGAAACGGCAGTCAACAGTCACATAAACTTTTTTGGCAGCCATCCAAAGGGTTTCTGGTTACCCGAATGTGGATACTATCCGGGAGTTGAAAACCATCTGGAAAATGCGGGCTTACGATATTTTTTTGTTGATTCCCACGGCCTTTTATACGCGTCTCCTCGCCCTTTGTACGGGGTTTTTGCCCCGGTGATATGCGGGGAAACAAATGTAGCGGCGTTTGGAAGGGATATCGAATCCTCCAAATCGGTATGGAGTTCAAAAATTGGATACCCCGGCGACAGCTTATATAGAGACTTCTACCGGGACATCGGTTTTGATCTGGACTTAGAATATATAAAGCCGTATATCGATCCAATTGGAATCAGGGTCAGTACGGGGATTAAGTACTACCGAATTACGGAAAAGGAATCTAACCGTAAGCAACCTTACGATCATCAGGCAGCCTTATCTAAGGCCGCTGAGCATGCAGACGATTTTATTTTGAACCGCATAAAGCAAATCCGCTATCTTTCTACTTTGATGGACAGACCGCCAATTATTGTAGCACCATACGATGCCGAACTATTCGGTCACTGGTGGCATGAGGGGCCGAATTGGTTAAACTATCTAATACGCAGGATTGCATTCGACCAGGAAGAAATAGTCCTTGCCACGCCTTCAGATTATCTCCGAAATTACCCGAAGAACCAGATAGCCACTCCTTCGTTCTCCAGCTGGGGGAACAAGGGATATTCGGAAGTGTGGCTGGATAAAAGTAATGACTGGGTATACAGACACCTTCATAGAATTGAATCATACATGGTAAAAAGTGCCCGCAAGCATGTTGATGCGGAAGGGATCACCGAAAAGGCCTTAAATCAAATGGCCCGAGAACTTCTTTTGGCTGAGAGCAGCGATTGGGCGTTTATCATGAAGATGGGTACGACCGTTGAGTATGCCCATCGCAGAACAAAGGAGCATGTGTCAAATTTCCTCAGGCTTTTTGAGGAAGTAAATCACAACCAAATAGATCCTGATTTTCTCCAATTACTGGAATGTCGCAACAACATATTTCCGGAGATAAATTTTCGGGTCTATGCATAAAGTAGATTGAGGAGAGGCAAGTGTGGTACAGATGAGCCGGTCTCCTGTGCTGATGATTTTGTTGCGGCTTATGAATACGAGGATAATGCCCTGCGGTTGAGCACGGCAAAGCCCCTTTTCTCTAAAACCAGTTGAGGTTCCGTACAAAAAACGGGCAACCGCATAAACAACTGCCTGAAAGAAATGGAGCCGGGAAGCAGACTCGAACTGCCGACCTACGGTTTAAGAACGAAATGAACTCTTCTATAAATTTAACACTTACAAGGCTATCGTCACCATCATCATCACCAACCATTTGTACTTTAGTGTACAATTTCGTGCGATTAAAGTTTTGACAGCCTCCCTTCGTAAT
>CAZPHU010000019.1:26061-47854 GCA_964586285.1 uncultured Fibrobacterota bacterium
GTACTTTAGTGTACAATTTCGTGCGATTAAAGTTTTGACAGCCTCCCTTCGTAATGATCGTCTTGTTGGCTTTTTATTCTATTCATAAGGCTCAGCAATTTGAACACGACCTCAATCCCGAGAACGTAGATTCACCTGTATAAAACATTGCCGTTGGCTTATCAGGCAAAGGTTCCTTGTAAATTTCATCCTCGTCATTGGAATGACGTAGAACCACACCAGCTTCTGTATTCCCATACTGATCCTTTTCCAAATCAGTAATGAGCAGCCACTCATCAGGATACTGCTGTTTCATTTCTTTCCACGTTTGTTTCTGCATAATCTTCTCTCCTTGTTCTACAAGGATGAAAAAAAGCCACCGAAAGGACTCGAACCTTCGACAGCGCCATTACGAATGGCGGGCTCTACCAACTGAGCTACGGTGGCATTTTCTCATAAAATACGTTTTGCTCTCAAAGGATGTATAGAGCGTTTCACCCCAATCATTCTTTTCTTTTCCAAATTTTTGTCTCGATCCGTAGTCATCCCCAATTACTAATGGTATCCTTGATTATTATAGAATAAGGAAAACGAATCTGGATAGCTCTATTTATGGCAGTTAGATCAATAGCAGGAAATATTTACCGAATCAGTGCCGTTGTGAAGGTCAAGGGAAAGACCTTCAAGAAGGTGCGTGAATCATTCATCCTAAATTCCTCAGTTGAGTAATAATCAACCGAGATCGGTAACATATGCATAATAATGATACTCACATGTTACCTTACCACACGACCTTATCACAAGACCTTTTTTTTGTTGTAGGAGTAGAGAATTCTCAGTGACACTCCTCGCACATATGAGTTACGTTCTGTAGTTCAGATTCCAGTCGTTTGCGAATTTCTTTCTTTATTTCCTCTTCCTTGATTAGCCGACACTGCTGTTTGAGCTCGTCAGTTTTGTTTTGACCTTCATAACAAAGCATCAAATTGTACCTTATTTGTACTCGATTATGCGTCGTCAGGAATCCCTTTTTATTCATATGAGACAAAATGGAGATGAGTGCTTTTTCCGCTTGCAAATACTGTTTAAGCCCAATCAAAGCTTGAGCTTTCCCAAGCATGAAAACGCTACTTGAAGGATACTTCTTCAACATTTTTTCAGAAAGCTCAAGTGCCGCATTATAATGCTTTTCGTTACAAAGAATAGGAATCAAGCTCTGGGCTACCGCATCGCTTACCAACATGCCTTTATCTAGAGCCTCATACAACATTTCTATGGCCTCATGCCGCTTATCTTCGACTCCGGGCATCCACCAGAGAGTCTTGGTCATAGCGCTTCGCCAATAGTCGTATGTACCGATACCAAAATACAAATCACTAAAATCGGGATAATCTTCGGCCATTCTCTTGAATTCGGCGACCCCTTGCCAACCATGCCTGAAAGCCGTTATCCACCTACCAAGTCTGCTTTCGTAAGTGCCCTTTGCGCCGTTTGCTCCTGCTACAAAGAAACGTGCCCAAGGATTATCAGGTTCTTTTTCCAGGAGATATTCGCCCTTTGATATGGCCAGATCACAAAACTGGTAAAATTCATCTTCTTGTTGGTCGCTTTTCAGCAGGCTCATACGAGCATCCAGCACTGAGGCATAAAGAAAATAACCCGCCGGATGTTCGGGGAATTTTTTGATTATTTTTTTACTCGCATTCTCGGCGGCTGTGAAATTTTCTTCATACACATAACGCATGCCCGCTTTCGCTAAATAGTGGATTTGCTCAGATAATGGGGGCATGGAAGCACCTGCAGCATTGCAGGAAAACATGAGTATCACCCAAATATAAACACTATTCCTGAACAGAACTGGTATCGTAGACATATTTATACTCATTATAGTACCGTTCCCACTTACGAAATTCAGCATGATAGCGGTACTTTCGCACAACTTTAGCAACGTTCTTTTTTAGAAAGAAGAATTCGACTACTGCTTTTTTCGAGTACATTCCCTCATCGAATTCATCATATGATTGTACAATGAAGTATACCGAATCAGCGAGACTTTGTTTTGGGATTTGCTCAATCAGCGACTGCATGTCATCCTGAATGACAATATCAAATTTCTCTTTAATTAACTCATCGCTTTCCGCACACCCCGAAAAAAGTGCGGCAGCCATTATTACCATTATACGACAGATTATTTTATTTTTGACCTCTCGCATGACCTTTTTTCCTTATTCGAGAATATTTAGTTTAGTTTCCGGATCAAACACGTGCGTTCTTCTTCCATCGACATATGCTGAGACTTTGCTGTCTATTTCAAGTTTATCGTCTCTTGATACAAGGAATCTAAGGATTGTTCCATTTTGGCTGCGCCCAACTGCCAGATTCCGATCTCCCATATTTTCGACTAAATCCACGGTTATTACTATCTGGGTATCAGTATACCTTCTTGCCTCATTCTTTTCCGCAAGATGAATATTTTGCGGACGTACGCCCAATATCACCGTTTTCCCGAGAAGGCCCGCCGCTTTTTTCGCCTTCTCCCGGTCCAAAATGATAAATCCGACCGGACTGTCTACCCCCAGGATACTTTGACGCCTGCTTAAGGTTCCTTTAAAACTATTCATTACCGGACTGCCGATAAATTCCGCGGAGAACAGAGTGTGTGGATGATCATATACGCTACGAGGCGTATCGTATTGTTCTAAACGACCGTCTTTTATAATAGCGATTCGCTCACTCATGGTCATTGCTTCGGCCTGGTTGTGTGTTACATAAATGATTGTCTTACCAACCTGTCTGTGAACCCGTTTTAGCTCTTCCATGGCCATTTCCCTTAAAGCCGCATCAAGATTACTAAGGGGCTCATCAAGCAAAAGCACCTCAGGGTCTAATACCAGTGATCTGGCGAGTGCAACACGTTGCCTCTGTCCGCCTGATATTTCCCGAGGAAGACGATTCTCAAGTCCCTCCAACCCAAGCATCTGAATAACCCATGAAAGTTTTTCAAACATTACGTGATGAGCAGTCTTCTTTATTTTTAGTCCAAAAAGAATATTATTTCGGACACTCATATGAGGGAAAAGTGCATAACTTTGAAAAACCATGGCAATACGCCTCTTCTGGGGTGAGATGTTATTGAAAAGTTTTCCTCCTATCTCAAGGGTACCTCTTTCAATGGGCTCCAACCCGGCAATCATACGCAGCAGAGTGGTTTTACCGCACCCCGAGGGGCCTAACAGAGTTACAAATTCACCCGAGCGGATTTCAAGACTTAGATTATCAATAATCTTATGCTCACGATAAAACTTGGATATGTTCTTTAAAGACAAATGAGCCATGCGACCAAACTTTCACTTATTTGACAGCTCCGGAGGTAACACCCTCCACCATATATTTTTGTACCAGAAGAGAAAACACTATAACCGGCAGGCTAAGACAAAAAGAGATCGTTGCAAGAAGATTTTGTGGCGGAGCAAAAGCAAATTTTTGATTTAAATAAAGGGTCAGGGTAGATATCTTTCCAAGTCCCAAGAGAAAATAAGAGAAAATGAATTCATCCCATGAAAGCAGAAATGTGTAAATCGCCGCCGCCACCAGTCCAGGTATACTTAGAGGTAGAAGGATATGTAGAAATATTTCTAACGGCTTAGCCCCCATGACCTTAGCCTGCTCCTCTATGTCACGTGGAATCGTTTCAAATGCGCTCATGCCAATGAATATAACGTATGGTAATGCCAACAAAGAATGGGCGAGAATCACTCCCCAATAAGTGTTTTGGGCATTAAATCGAATGAAAAATTCTGTTACCGGTATGACCGAGGAGATATCCGGAAAGAGTCTGATCGAAATGAGACCGAGAAGGAAAATCTTGGCACCGGGGACCCTGTTTCGCCCAAGCACGTATGAGGCCGGTACCCCCAGAGTAAGCGAAAAAGCGACTGTGGACAAAGCAATTATCAAGCTGTTAAGAACAACCATGTAAAATTCGCCATCACTGAACAGATACACAAAATTACTGAATGTAGGATCATCCGGCCATAAAGGTATGGGTCTACCGCCGGTATTTATTGCGGCCGCACTACTTATGGAGTATTTAAATAAAAGATACAAAGGTCCTATAACCAACAGAATCGCCAAAGTGATTCCTAGTATGAGGATAAGTTGTTTCCCTCGACTGCGAACTGATCTTACCTTCAAATCATAATTCCTTAATACCTGATTAACAACCTACGAAGCATTTCGAGAAGCGCAAAAAGAATAACCGCTCCAAAGATTATGCAAATGACCAAAACTAATGCTATTACGGATGCCTCATGAACCCGCCCCCAATCATTGTATAGTGATTCGATCAAAGTGCCAAGCAAGTCATACTGTCCGGCAAGTATAAATGGGAAAATAAACTCCTTCCACATTTCAATTGAACGAAGCAACACAACGGCGGAAATGGATGGGAAGATAAGAGGGAAAATCAGACGCCGTAAACGCTGCCAGATATTTGCTCCCATATTTTTCGCGGCATCTATGAGTTCGGGATCAATAGAATTTAATCCCGATAAAAGGATCAACATACTGATAGGCATATCTCTCCAGGCTTTACCAAGCAATGATATGCCCAGGGAAAAAATCTTTGATCCTCGCCAGTCTATCGGCATATCAATAAATGCCGGGAAAATTGAATATTTACCAAGAAGAAAATGATTAACATGTCCACCCGGATAGTCAAATAGAATAAACAGCAAAGTGGCGGTAACCAATGCAGGAATCGCAAGAGGAATTATAAGAATAGCCCTCAGTATCCCCCTAAACCGGAAAGAGTTGTACACAAGCAGTGCCAGAGCTAAACCGAAAATCAGCTCAGTCGGAGTCCCAACGACAACAAACCAGATTGTATTATTGAGAGCTTCCCTGAATTCGCCCATTGCAAAAACAGCTCGAACGCTTTCCAGAGTAGGGAAAACCGGCTCCCCATTACTTCCGGCAATCGAAAAACTCATCCCCAAAAGATATGTAAGAACAACTACTAAAAAGCCCAGAAGATAAATGGCCGCCGGAATCAGCGGCCAATTTATCCTTATTTGTTTTACAAACCTGTGAACGAAACTCCGCATATAGACATATTATTCAGGGTAATTAGTGCCCAGAATTTCCTGTTGTTTAGGCAGAAAATCACTTCCCAGCCGCATTTTCATAGTGGCAAGATCCATTTTGCCGTCCTTGCTTTCATCATACTCGACGCATAGCTTGTACCAGGCTTCCACATAATTCTGGGCGACATCCTTATACTCCTTGACAAGAGGAATTGTTACAAGCTTCTCTTGTTCCATATGAAGATTAATCTGATCCACCGAAACTTTGAATATGTCTCCAACCCATCCTTCATCAAATACAGCGGGCAAATTATTCAGTATATCTTTACGCACAGGTATCATACCAAAATTCGAAATTTCATCGGCCTGGTTTTGTTTGTTCGTGATGAAACGAGCAAATTTGTATGCCAGTTCGGGATTGGGGCAAGTCTTTGGTATTCCCCACCACCAACCACCTGTCGTGATCACTCTGTTTCCTTCATATATCGGCTTGCCTTCGTTGTCCAGAGTAAATGATACTGCTTTAGGCATAATACTTAATCCCATATCCTCAGGATCAGGCAAGTAGGTAGGCATTCCCGGATCGTTGTCCCATCCGTGCACATGAAAACAGTCTATCTGTTGCAAATACGCCAGAAACACTTTTCCATCCTTGATACCATTGTAAATATTGGTACCCCTCCAAGGATCCTGCCACATCCCTTTATTATAAAGGCCATGTTTGATCATCACGTTTTCCCACAAGAACATCTCAGCCGGCATATCCGATGTCATGCGAAGAATATCATCCGGTTTAGCCCCCAGCTGCATCGCGCGGTCCACCAGATATAAAGCGGTTCCCTCATATTTAGCACCTCGGTGAGCCAAACGACCTGTTTTGATGCCGTTATACTCTTCATTTTTCCAAATAGATCCAATGACATATAAATCATAAAAGTCCCATTCATTCGGATCTTTTTCAAGCTCATATCCGGCAGGTAGCCCATAGCCGTTTGCACTCTTCAACTCTTCATTGATGACATTTTTGTAAGTGGGAAATTTACCAACCGCCGCCTCAACCATAGACTTACGATAGAACATGATACGGGTTTCCAATTTGCGTGGAATGTAATAGATGTCATCATCGATGATGCCTAATCCGGCCGCAAGCGGATGATATTCAGCCATATCCTGGGCAACTCTTGCGGAATCTACCGCTTCTTTAAGCGGCATCATGTAATCATTTCCGGCAAGCACTCGGGTCATTTCAAATGGAGTCTTAACAAGAGCTATCTCGGGGTTTTTTTTGCCCGATTCCAGCTTAAGCATGTTGTTAATTTCCCACTGGCTATTGAAAACCGCGATGTTAATCTTACAGTTATTCTCCTTTTCAAACTTCTTAACAATCTTTTCGTTGAAATGACGTTGTTGGGCCGGCATCATACGTAAAAGAACCGTCATCTCTGTTTTTTCGCCTTTCGACGAGCATCCGGCAAAAAACGCCAGAGTAGCGGTTACTACCAAAGCCTTTAATTTATGCGATAACTTCACTTAAACCTCCTCCGATATAAAAGGTACATTTTAATTTCCAATCATGATATCTTCTTTAAATTTCCCTGAGAGAGATGTGTGCAACAATGCTACTTCTTCACCATTTCTGCGCAGTTTTTCGCTGAATATCTCAAGAAAATTATACGTAATCTCAGGAATATTCATCAGCAACTTCTTTAGTGAACTGCGTTTAATCACGTACACTTCGCAATCCTCATTTGCGATTGCCGAAGCAGAACGTGGAGCCTCATTGAAGAGACCTATTTCACCATATGCCTCACCTTGCCTTATAATAGATAATATAGTTCGGATACCATTCTTCACCTTAAGTATTTTTAAACTTCCTTCCTTCACGATGTATAAATGGTCTGAGATCTCCCCTTCTTTTGAAACAAACGTATTGCGGGAATACCTGACCAGCTGTGAAATCTCAGCCAGACCCATGAGTTTTTCCGCCGGGACTTTCCTAAAGAGAAGGGTTTTTTTAAAAAAAAGTACGTTATTCAACAAATCGAATGTTTCCATTTTTATATCAGGTCCTTTATGTACCGCTCGAATAATCTCCCCGGCTGCACGTGCTAAATAGTGATAAGGATCATTTCTAAGAGAGAACAAGTACTCCTTTTGAGAAACGAATATTTCTGCGCTGTCGCTGTGATAGTACAACCAATACATTGCACAAAGAGAGATCCATTTATTTCTTGATCGAACAAAATATTGAATATCAGCACCATCAGGATCACTGAAATGAAAATATTGTCTGCCCATTTTACCAATCAATGCCCATGAACGGAATTCCAGTATTGGAATTATAAATTTGGTAATTTTATTGTTGCTATAGTTTCCTACAATTTCCGAAAGATCATGACGTTGAGTCGAATCTTTTAAATCAAGATCCTTTTGAACTCGTTGCATTGCTGTATTTCCCTCAAGTAAGGCAATGGTATAGAGTGCCCATTCACAAACCTTAAACATCTGTTCAAGCAAAGCGTCTTCTAGAATCGTACTTTTTTTATTTAGAGTGCCTTTAGAACTTAAAACATGCCACATATACCCATCGCGATAAACTCCCTTGAGCTCATCTGTGATCCAGGAGATCAGTTTATTTTTTGCAGAAAGATCCAAGCTAAACGACTGGTTGCTCACAGGCTTTGAGTCCAGCATATTTCTCAGCGCATAAACGACCTCAACCAACATACGTCTATTTTGAGCTACTTTGATGTAGTTAATCAACGTTTGAACCAGAGAAGTTCCTATTTCCTGCGCTATTTCGCCGCAAATAGCGATATGTTTACGAGACATGGACTCAACCAGCTGGAGCATTTTCAATTGAGATTGGAGAGATGAAGATCTAAAAATCACCTCTACACTTTTGCGATAGATTTGAAGTGATGAAGAACATAAATGTTCAAGTATTTTACTTTCCCACATTTGTGGTTTAAGTACTCCAAGAAGATAAATTCCGGCTGATCTTTTGTTGGTATTTTTTGATGATATGAGGCTGTCCAGAAAACCTAGTATTGTAAACTGTTCCTTTTCATCGTTGGTTTTCCATAGAAATTGTGCTGCTTCTATCTGCACTCTCATACAAGGTTCGAAGAGCAACTTTTTCACACTGTTACGTAACTGCCATTTCCACTGGCAATTCATATGAGTCAGCGAATTGACCGCATTCGCTCTGATTCGCGGTTCAGGACTTTTGATAAGTTCTTCGATAAAGGTCTTTGTCTCATACCAGTAAAAGTTTCTTAACGATCGAGCTACCATCTCTTTGACAGTTATATCTCTTTCTTGTTGATAAATTTCTTTCAATATTTTTAAAGCCTGCCGGGAGCTGAAATGACTAAGGATTTTTACGGCTAATGCACGAAGATCGGCATCTCCTGATTGTGAATACTCCTGTAAAAGCATCAGCATATTCTGATCGTATTGACTTCCAATTTTCGCGACAATATCACTTGCACTTGAATTTGTTACAAGATCCGGTAACAGCCCGCGCATGTATGTCTTTCTGATTCTTGAAATGATAATTATCATTAAACAGGCATCAACAGCTATAATTATAAGGATTGTTGAAGTGGACCGACTTACAAGCATTAGAAACATGCCTGTAGTGATTATCGATGCCGGTTTAATGACTCCTTCGAGTATTGTCTTCGCCCTTCCCCGCTTTTCTTTGGGAATCGCCGCGAAAAACATCTGATAAACAGGAGAAAATGCATTTTCAAAAATTACATATCTGGCAAACTGAAAAGCTGTCATCCCTACAAAAACGAATAAAGTATCCTGAGGTGCGAACTGATTAATACTCCAGGAAATGGTGGCCCCGAACAGAAGAACGAAGGGTAGAAAAAAGAAAATCCTCGTAAATCCAAGTTTTCTGATTAATCCAGGCATCACAAACCATAATCCGAGCACAGTTACAATTCCATGAGCCAGATAGAAACTGAATTGAAAAGAGGCCAGGGAGCTTGGTGATGGAAACCACAAGTGGCATTTATTCCAGAAAAGATAATCCAAAGAAAAAATTGCAAGGAAAACAAAAAAGTACAGTATCGAGATCAAACGGACCAAATTTATTGATAAAACATCCTCAACTTCTCTTAGAATACCAATAGATGTACTTTTGGCTGTTGGAATGAATTCTTTATTCATAAGCTTAAACCGGCAATGATTAGTTACATGCCTCGAGATCAGCAACGCTACCATGTAACAAGCTGCCCACAGAACTAATACAGCTTCTGTTTCTATCATTCCGAGTACACTTTTGGCAATCAGTGCACCACTAAGCCCTCCCAAAAAACCCCATGCAGCTATGCGCGGAAATTCCTTTTTCGCTTCGTTGGTTGAATACATATCATTGGCAAGCGTCCAAAAAGTCAAAAACATGACTGTTTTAGAAAGGTACGATACAGGATATATAGCCCATAGAACCAAATCTGGTATGCTTTGATCTAGTCTTCCAGTAAGTTGGAGACCAACTAAGAACGTAAGAATCAGGACTGAAGTAACAAGTAAAAGAGTAGAAAGTAGTCTTCCACGGTTTACTCTATCAATATTTTTGAAAAAGAAGGCGGGTAAGAGGAATAGTAATATTCCGTTAATCAGATAAAGCTTGCTGAGTATTTCTGATCCAGCTACGCTTATTACAATTGAAAGAGCAGCGGTTTCTCCTACAATTGCTCCTGCAAAAATAAAAACGAATAGAGAGGCAATTAGCCCTGCCGGCGGTTTGGAACGATCCATGTACTGAAAATACTTATAAAAAAATGCGGATAGGTGCAAACCTACCCGCATTTATTAAAATATTTTGGCTTAATCCGCAATTAAAAACTGTAAGTAGCAGAAAAGCGGGTAAAGATGCTGTTAAGCCGGTCTCCACCCGAAAAGAGATTTGTAAAAGTGTAGAAAACATCCTCATTTACAACAGCATCAATTTTCAGACGATTCTCGATATTTATTCCCATACCGAAACCTATCAGGTCTTCATCTGTTGCATCCGATTCAGGATTTTGCACCCACAGGCCGTTATCATCAACAGTCCTGTAGATCAGACTTTTAGTCCCTCCAATACGCCAAACGAGCCAATCGAAGATAACATTTCTTTCGAGACCAAAACTAACCCGTCCTCCGAGTTCCTGTTCCTCAACACTGCCACCCTGATCTTCCTGGTATACACCCTCTATACCACTCCAGAAAAATCCTCTATCGATATTAAGATTGATACCTATTCCTCCTATGATATTCAGAATCGATCTGTTATCATAAAGATTAATAACATCAACTCCCAAGTGCGGCACGAAATCTCCATTCAATGTAGTGAGCGCGGAAAAAAGCCTTACATCGCCGCGAAACGATATCTCATCATCTGCTAGGGTAACGAGTTCGTCCTCGATAAGACCAGTTTCAACACCAACTCCAGTCAACTGTGAAACGCCGACAGAGATTTCCAGATTCATCGTCTTGGCCACCGGCCAGTTTATCCCGACATTTCCCTGATATAGGCGGCTTTCCAGCGGTTCTGCCAGATTAAGAGTATCCTCTTCTATCTCTTGGAAAGCCAGATATCCGCCGACCCCAATCATCCCGCCGTTTTTCAGAGCATATCCGACAAGAACATCGATTTTCCCTAAAGGAGAGGGAACGGAAACGCCGGTCATATCATCGCCGAAAACTTCTCTATAGGTAGCAGTTCCCGGATTGATATAATCCAACATGTCATCATAGCGGTTGAATACTGCCCCGATGGATAACATCGGGTATTGTTCTCCAGCTTCCGCCGATTGATTCAGAGAATACGATAGTATACCTCCGAAATAAGGATTCTTAGGACGCCATTCTTCTTCTCCTGTTTCTTCATCAAACAAAGAATCAACAGGTCTGTAAACACCCAAATCGCCTAATAACATATTCGGATATACATTCACATTAGCCGGATTTCGAAAAATGCTAATGTCATCCATAAAAAAGTTGTCTGTTCTACCCATAGAAATGACGCGAGCTTTTGTAGCAAAGCTCGCGCATATTATTCCCGCAGTTAGAACCAGACATGCCGCTCTTTTCAAATACATACAAGTCCTCCGTAAGTAAGGCAACGCTATTATACTCCGATACCATTACCTTGCATTATATCATAGCAGACATATCCCTGCAAGCATTTTATTATTGAGAAAACACAAATGGGTATACAACTTCCGTCACATCACCAGGTTTGTCTATTTTCTCAAACACCCATCGTTTAACCCTGGTAACAACCAGATTTTCAAAAGTTGCATCGCCCATTGTAGAGTTCACAACTTCACAAAAGATAACTTTACCAAATTCGTCTATAGCAAATTTTACAGTAACCTTACCTTTCAGTCCCGGTTTTTCACGCAGTCGCTTATTATACGCATATCTAAGAGCCGCCAGGTTCTGCATAACAACTCTCATGATACTGGCTTTACTACGACCACCTGTTAGAGCACCACCCTTAACGAAATTGGGAGCGGACACCTTCAATTCGCCACGTTTTTTGAGGTTAAGATTGCCACCGCCGTCTCCCCCCATAAGGCTTCCAAGTAGATCGTCCACACCACCGGATCCGCCACCGAAACCACTACCGTAGCCTGCTCCATATCCGATACCCGCAACACCTTTACGGCCGGTACCACCGCCGCCGCCGGATTTCAAACCACCAACACCCGACAGTACAGCATCGATACCACTGGCAAATCCACCTTTACCGAAGATATCGGCTGAGGCAACTGATTTACCTTTAACCGCACCGGAAACAATACCAAGCACACCTTTGCGAGTAACGCGTGCCCGTGGGTCGCCACCTCCACCGGTTCTGCCACCCGCACCTTTACTCTTTGTAGGTTTAAGCTTCTTTTTTTCCGTTTTTATTTCTTCTTCAGGCTTCTTTTTTTCTTCTTCCTTTTTCTTTTCGAGCGTTTCAGGAAGATCTTTTACAATCTTAGCCACACGCTCTTCAGGCATTTTTTCGAAGAAATCAGTTGCCACTTCTACTATCTCTCGGGTGCTCATCCATAATCCGAATGCAATACCAAGGATAAGACAGACGACTTCGAGGTTTCGAAGTTTAGAATCCTTCTTAACGATAAAGATATCGCCACGTTCTTTCATTTTCTGGGCGTATTCTTCATCAGAAAGAACTCTTCCTTCCTCGTCCTCCTCTTCATCGTCGTCGTATTTATCCCCTGAAACGGAAGGCTTTTGCTGCGCATTTGCCGCCGGTTGCGCCACCGGATGACCTGTTGACACTCCAGGCTGAACCGGCGCGACTGTCGGCTGCAAACTCACAAGCTGTATTTCAGCTCCAACAGCTTCAAATTGACTTTTGAGCGCGAGAGCTTCGTTTTCTTCCGCTTCTTTTCTGATACATACGGATTTCTTGGTTAGGGCCGCGAGGACAGCATCCGTGCGATTTCCCGACCAGCGCGCGATTTCCTCTGCAATAGAGGTCGCACGCTGAATATCAGGACATCTTTTAATTAATACTTTAAATTTCACGGTTAGCCTTCCCTTTCCATGACAGCAAAGTTCATCTTGTTGTATCCAACTTTACCACAGGTATTCATCACTTTGAATAAAACATCGAACTCAATATTTTTGTCTACCTGTATGACGACTTTGCCCATCACCTGGTTGAGTGCCCCCATCTTAACCATTTCTTCCTCCTGGCTAAAAGCCGCATTCAGACGTTCCTCAAGCTTCGACGCTATCGGATCATGTTCAGTCTGGGCTATTCGCTTAATATCCTCAGTCGGACAGATCGGCTGGTTGTCAACCAGGATCATATCCTGAGTGACAGCAACCTGAAGGTTGACCTCTTGGGGTTTCTTCTTTGAAATCGAATTCGGCAACACCAGATTATCCGCATTTGTCAAAACACTACCGTCGGCCGAGTAACTCTTAAGAAGAAACACCAGAATGATGGTGAACATGTCCATCATTGATGTAATGTTCAGCCCCTCGGGCCGCTTCTTTTTGGGGGCTCTTCCTCTTTGTTCAGACATAGATTAACCCCTTAGTTTAGCGATTGAAATATTTGGAAATTCCGCAGTACGAGCTGCATCCATAATCTGCACAATTTTGTCAAACATTATCTCGTTTTCAGCAGCAATGATTATGTCATCGCCATCATCAGCATCCTTGAACCGTTCTTTTATTTTCATAAGTCTGTTTTTCAGCTCGTCGTATGCCGAAAGAGGTCGTTTATCATATTCAGCAGGATTTTTCACTAATATCATGCGCCTCGGATTTGTCAGCGCATATACAGTATCACCTACACCTACTTTTTCGACCGGTTTACCATCCGCATCAGTTAAAACCTCACCGAATTCGGTATAATACCCTTCCTTAATTTCTGAGAATTCCTCATCAGTTACATAAAGAAAGATATCATACCTTTCATGAATTGTCATAGGACGTTTGGTCTTAGGATGAAGAACCGGTTCCGTCGATTTAGGGTCAAACTTTACCGTAAATTCTGTCTGATCATCTTTTGCCACGTACTTATGAAATTCCTGATAGAAGATACTCGGCAGAAATCCGCTCTTGGCTCCCAGTGTTACAACGGAATCGGTTACGATAGCAGTTAGAAGCAGTTTTTCTTCCTCCTCCTGCTGCTTAGGCTTTTTTACAGCCTTTTCCGTCTGAGATCCTCTACCTTCGGGAAGCTTAATATCAATGACCGCGATTTTAGCGAACTCGGCCGAAAGGAGAAGCATCGGGATCAACACCACCATGAGATTCATGAATGGTTTAAGATCCATTTCTTCCTGAACCCACTCCTTCTTTTTAACTTTTGATGCCATCGTTCGTTTCCTTACGATTAAAGGTTTACGCGATTATTCTTCTACAAGGTTAATCAATTTAGCAGTTTTCTCATCCATCTCTTCTATCACCATATCAGATTTTTGAGCCAGCAACCCTTGCAACAGTATACTGGGAACAGCTACAATCAGACCGAAAAGCGTCGTGGACATAGCAACAGAAATACCGGTTGCAAGCGCCTGGGCACGCTGAGCCGCCGGCACGTTGGCAATAGCGTCGAACGCCATCATAAGTCCGTAAATCGTTCCCATAAGACCAAGCAGCGTTGAAAGGTTAGCCAAAGTGTTCAGAATGGAAATATTTCTACTGATTTTGGGTGTTTCAGTTAAAAATACTTCATCAACTGCTTTTTGGACCTGACGTGAACTCTTTCCACGATTCTTCAGAATGGCTGTTACACCCTTTGCAAGAGGAGTATTCACCGAAGAAGAATATTTGATCGCCTTTTCATAATCACCGGCTTTTAAATACTTACTAATACCGGCCATGAAAGATCCACTGCTTGTACCGCATTTGAAAAACAAATACCATACGCGTTCGATAACAACACCAATGTTTGCGAAACCGATTAACAGAATTGCCCACATTGTTGCACTACCTGGAGATGTGAAACCGTCAACTAGAAACTTGAACAGCTGCTGCATCTTCTACCCCTTTCGTTCATATAAAACGTTTAAGCTTGGTGATCCGTTACATTTTTTTGATTTTTTTTAGAGTGGGATCATCCACTCATTTTGTAGCTAAAAAAAGATTTCCGGTTCTTTACTTTTTATCAAATCTCCTTCCTTCTTTCCTTTTTTTATCTTATGTATATACTACTTCATCATTAATTACCCGCCGCAAGTTTTTCTTTCATTTCCTTAAGCTCACTCAGTTTTTCTTGCTCTTTGCGGATTTCACGACGCGCATCAGCTTCAATATTTCTAAGCTGCGTTAATTTTTCTTCAAGAGGAATATTCATCTGAACGATTTCTTGTATTCGTGCAAGATTTCTGTTCAGGCGTTCATCAACAAACCCGTGGCCTCCTCCAGCTTCCCCTTCACTTTCTGCAACCTGCTGAGGCTGCACCACTTCAGCATTCAAAGCTTCTGACGAGGGATTTATATAGCGCACTCGCTCCTTAGTTTTAGTCAGCCATTCATTCTCCGCGATGCCCAATTCCGCCGCGGCAAAAAGGCCTTCCTCGTACTTTGGAAGTGATGCGTCAATGGCCTCAAGTTGTTTTTCTTCCAGCACCTGACGATATGCCTCCTCTTCTTCAGGACTAAGCCCGGGAGGAACAGGTGCGCTTATGAATATTCTTCCTATTTCCTCATAGAGGTCACCTTTACGAAAAGCCATTTCCATGAACTTATCAATAGCCTTTTCAGTCCATTCGTTATTGAGATTTTCACGATTGGCAGTTTCAATAACCCAATGGAATTTCTCCTGCGCTTTTAAATAAAACTTCTCAAGCCCGGAAACGATCTTAATCTTAGACGCTATTTGCTGATCTTTACTTCCAAAGAGGGATTGATTTTTAAAGCTATGAGCCATGTCAAAGAAACTTTTACCTATCATATATGTTGCGCGGAGAGTCCATTCACCAACACCCAGCTCGATCGCCTTTGCATAGTATTCAAGAACAGGTTCAAGCGCTTTTGTTTTCTCTTTCAGCCTGTCTTGCACCTGCTTTTCAGTTCTCCCAGTCAATTCGATCGAATCGAATTTTTTCTGTTTAATCTCTCCCATTACATAAAAGGCACGAGCCGCAGCCGCTATGTCAATACTTGCTTTTTTCTTGAACTTGTCATACACTTCAACAGCTACCAACGCATTCTTCTCCGCATTGGCCAAATCATCCATCTTGTTAAATGCCTCCGCAGCACGAACAAGGGCCATTACCTGCTTAGAACGGTCTTCGGGAAACTTTTCCGCATAGCGTGAGAAAGCAGCGGCCATTTCGCGGTTTTTGTCCATTTTTTCGTAACAGTAACCGATTGAGTAATACCCTTCCGCAGCATATTCATTTTCGGGATATTTTTCAGCTAGTGTTGTATATGCTCGTATTGCATCATCAAACAGCTTACCTTTTTCATAAATAAGTCCAGCGTTGTATAATGCCTGTGGTGTTCTCTTGTCCTGAGGATATTTCTTCGCCACTAGCTCATTGACCTGACCAGCTTTCCCATAAAGGTCCACCTTCTGATATGCTTCAGATGCAGCAGACAATGAAGGAATAGCGTAGTCGGCATTAGGAACTTTTTCAGCTGCCATTTCGAATATTTTGGCAGCATCTTCATAGCGTTCCAGCTTTTGGTAATTTTCAGCTGAGCGCACATAGGCTTTTTCACGAAGATCGGACTTTGGAAATTTGTCACCGAGTTCGGCAAAAACCAATGACGCCTGCTCCAAATCTTTTGCTTCTTCGTAACATGTTGCCGCTTCAAACCATGCTCGATCCGCCACTTTACTCTTTGGGTATTGCGCCTGAACGGTTTTGTAAACCTGAGCCGCCCCAGGAAGATCTCCTTGTTTCTTCAGCTCTGTTGCTTTCTTAAAGATTGCACCGGCCGCGAGGTCAAGAATTTCGTTGTACTCTTTACTTTTGGGTTCTTGTTTTTCGAGCAGTTTATTGTAACTTCCAAGAGCCATTTCGTAATCGCCTGAACTTGCATAGCTGTTGGCAAGCATACGTAACGATTTGGGACCGAACTCAGATTTTGGATATCGATCTACGATTTTCCTAAACTCGGTAATTGCCGCGGGGTACTGTTTAGCACCATAATGGACATTTGCTGCAAGATACAACACCTCAGCTGCTGTCTTTGAGTTAGGAAACCTTTGTTGAAATGTCTGAATATAAGAAAGGAATTTTTGGGTAGCCGCCGTGCTGTAAGACGCTGAATCACTTAAGCCTTCTTTGGCCTGAGTCTTTTTTCGAAGGTTATCGTAAGCAGCAATAGCGTTGTAACCCGCATCTTCCTGAGAAATTGCAACGCCCTTGTCCCCACCTTCCTTAAGGACCCTTTCTTTTTCTTCTTGGTCAAGCATCATTGTATCGAGTTCCATTTCATACTTCGGAAAAGTCGAAAGGTCCTGCCTCGCTACATAATCATATGCTTCCGCAGCCTCCTCATAATGTCCCAGCATATTGTAGATTTCGGCCACATTATATTTAAATTCATACACTTTCCACTTATCATCGGGAAACTTGGAGAAATACTCTGTGTACCGATCAAGTGCCTTTTGGAAGAGATCTTTCTTTTTGTTTTTCTGTGCTTCTGCATGATAGTGAATGGGGATCTGAGCAAGAGCACGACGCACTTCCTCTTTAGCCTTTTCAATAGCAGGCTTATCTGAGGAATTATTTTTTGCCCATTGCGAATCTTCCCAATAATGATCGACTAAGTTTTCTCTCTCCACATTCGCTTCATCGTATCGCTTTTTGATTACCAATGCAGCTACCAACATCTGCTGAGCTGTTGGAGCATCTTTATAAAGAGGGTAATTACTTAATGCAGAACGCAGAGCTTTAATCGCATCGTCATACTGTCCGTGATTATAGTTTTTCATTCCGACGGTATACATAACGTAATCCTGATATGGGCGTTTTCCAACTTTGGCGAAAAAATCCAAAGCTTTTTGTGCACCGCCGGGCATATCTGAGAAACATATCGCCAAATATTCAAGAGCTTCTTCTCGGAGATCTTTCTTAACGAATTCCCCATTGTCGCATTTATCGATATATTGATAAAACAATTCTGCGGCTTTATCAAATTCTGCACGGTTATAATAGATCTCAGCCTTACGGTAGTGGGCCATTTCCTGTACTTCGATATTGATCTGAGACTTGTCGATTTTTTCGATATGCTTCAGTGCGCAGGTAAAGTCGCGATCCATAAAACAGAATTCAGCTAAACGAAAATGTGCTGCGGATGCTCGAACACTGCCGGGAAATTTATCCACAATCACTTGAAATGCATCTTTTGATCCGTCCAGGTCTCCTTGCAACATCATTATTGCACCGATCTGATAATAACCTTCATCAGCTTTCTGGAAATCCGGATATTGCTCAACACTCATTCTATAAAATTTAAGCGGCTTGCTGTAATCCGGGATCGGGTTAACCGGCTCCGGTCCGGAAGGATTACGTTCCCAGCGATCCATTGCCGCTGCATAATCTTCACGTGCCTGGATGTAATTGTCTCGCGCCTCGTCATAGTATAATTTGGAAAGTGTATACATGACATCAGCACATCGACTTGATGTTTTTCCTTCACAGCTCTGAAATAATTTTTCGTAGCGGTCAATAATCGCGCCTATTGACTGATTTTGTTTTGGGGCGGATTTTTCAATTTTTTTCCGCGCCTCGTCTTCCAGTCTGCGTTTCTTTTCACGTAACTGTCTGAGTTTTCGCTCCAGCATTTCACGTTTTTTATCTGCACCCTGCGCATGGACGTCGGTTACAACGTTAATTTGCAGACAGAATGCCGCAGCCAACATGAGGCTGAATCCAATAGATTTCATGGACCGTCGCATTAGTCGTTTCTCCCTTTTTGTTTTTTAGAAACCCCGGATTTTTATTTACAAATTACCATTCGCGCACTCAACCGTTACTCAGTGCTTTCCAGCTCGCGCTTCAGGCGTTCAATTTCTTCGTCGAGTTTTTCCTGCTTTTCTATTTCTTTTTCAATGATTGCCTGCTCACGTCGGCCGCCGATCATCTTTACGGCTTTTGCAAGCGCGTATTCTGCATCACTGATAATCTGTTCCTTACGCCGGAAAAAATGCTGATTGTCTTCGACCAGTAATTTAAAATCGAAATACTGGCGCGATTCCTGAGAGTACTTATCGAATTCCGTCTTAAGCGAAGTGCGCTCGGCGATAGTCGTTTCGGAGGGTCTGCGCAAGGCATTTTTCTTTATGTCCTGAGCAATAGGAGAAAATTCTCTCACATACCCGTTAAACCGCTGCGTCCTAACCTCAAGATCCTCTTCATCCGCGAAATCGCCTTTGGCCATTTGTAAAGAAATCTCAAGTGCATCAATCGCTTCTTCATTACGTCCCTGCAGCATAAGAGAATACCCGAGCACTAAATACGCTTCAGGAATAAGAGCAGATTCTGAATGCGCGCCGATTAGACGCTGAACAGTTTTTTGAGCCTCTTCCGGTCTGTTTACCTTTATCCATGACCATGCAATTCCCAAAAGAGCATCATCACCATATGGCGACCCTTCGGGGACTTGGTCAAATGCTTCTACAGCCTTACGAAGCTCAACCTCTTCAAAATACAGCTGCCCCAACTTATTGTTTGCTGCATCAACCAGCAAGAGCTCGGATGGATCTGAGGTTGTATCCTTTACAATATTATTAAGATTTGTTATCGCGGCGTTAACCTTCCCGTTCTCGTAGTTTATGATTGACAAGGTGTATTGAGCATATAGATAGGTTGGAGCATCGGGCTCTATTCTTCCAAGATATTGTTCTGCAGCGTTGTAATTTTTCCGTTGAAAATGTATTTCACCCGCTAAATAATCTGCATCCGGTCGTATTTCGCTGTCGGAGTACAAATTCGTGATAAACGCATGGTTTTTAAGTGCATCTTCATATTTACCTTCACGGTAATCGAGATTCTGTATACCATAGAGCATCTTGGGCCGAACATCTGAAGTTGTGTACTCAGCCAACCCTTCTTTATATATTTCCCTGGCGATATCGTTCATATGCAAGAACCTGTAACAATTTCCCATATAAAACGTGGCTTTATCATTCAAATGAAAATTGGGAAAGAGTGAAAGCACTTTTCCGAAAGCAAATGAAGCCTCCCAATATTTGCCCGCCAGATACAATCGCATTGCCTCATGATAGGCATTCATTGGCGCAAGAATCAGGCGATCATATAGCCGCTTCGATTCCCTTTGCTCACGCGTGGGGCCAAAATCGGTGCCCAGTTTCATCATTAAGGTCAGCCCACGTTCAGTTTCATTAATACTGTAGCCAAGATGAGTGTCAAAGTTTACGTAATTGATCATTTCCGGTAATGGTAATATGAGATTGAGATTGAAACCTACATAAGGAATGTTGTTATTCGCCCAACCGAACTTTACCCACACCTGGGGAATAAATTCCACTTTAAAATGAGAACTGAAACGCGGCACCTTTTGCAGTATGGTTCCGTCTTTGATATCGTTAAATTCGATATCGTCTATTGCAGATTTCCAGAGGTCAACAAACATGTTGTCGACCACCAATTCACCATTCCAGATAAGCCGATCGTTTAGCCAGGCATACCTTAATCCCGCTCTAAATCTGGTTGTAACCTGCTGTGTAACCGAAGATGCAGCTTGGGCGACTCCATTAGTATCGGATTTAGATTTCCAATCCAGCATAGCCGGAATAATATCCTGCATTGTTAGTGAAATACCTAAATCACCGAACCTGTAATGATCAATGGGGTTGAAATACATTCCCACATCCATTCCAAATCCCAACTTTTTGTCGGAATTGAATTGGTTTTGACGTAAAAGTTTGGGGTTTGCACCAACCATAAACCATGGGAACAACCTTACGCCGTAATGTCCCACTATCCAAATATCACCATACCTCGATATACCGCCCGGGGTAATAGCACCAGCCTGACTCAATTTAACTTCTTGGATAGGGCTGCCGGTACCAATAATAGTTGCTCCGACCGTCTGATTAAGTCTAATAGGAGCAAGAAAGGAAACCTGCTGATAACCCAGATTGTCGTCTAAATCTAAATCCCACCGATAGACTCCACCACCGAAATAAAACTGATCGACTCGGTAGAGTAGAGCCGGATTCACCATTGCGGATGTAAAATCCGATAAATCCTGTATGTAATCCGCTTGGAAATATGGAGCCGCATATCCCCCATTCGGCGCCAGTGCGTAACCTGAGGTTATTACGCACCCTAGGAATAGGAGACACATCATAGACAAGCGCTTTGCGCCAAGATATGCATTCTGAATTGTTCTCATTATTATTTACCTTACCTGTTGAACAGGTGTTATTAAATACTACTTAACCGGAACTACTTCAACACGACGGTTCTTTGCACGCCCTTCGGCTGAATTATTTGAAGCAATCGGTTTGGTTTCGCCATAACCGCGTGCCAACAGACGTTCCTGAGCAATTCCACGCATTATCAAATAATTCATAACCGTTTTAGCTCGATCATAAGAAAGTGCCATATTGTACTTATCGCCACCTTGACTGTCAGTGTGACCGGCAATTTCGACTTTCACATGAGGGTAAGCCTCCAGACTGTTATACACACGCTCCAAGACATAGTAAGATTCTTCAAGAAGTTCAGCGGAAGCCGTTTTAAAGTTCACTCCCTTGAGAATGAGTGCCTGCTTAATCTCCTGAGGTTTTTCATCCGGGCAGCCGTCCTGATCCTTATACCCATTCACGGTTTCAGGGTTATTGGGGCATCCATCCAGAGAATCGGCTATACCGTCTTTGTCGTTATCGTAATCGGGACACCCGTCGGAATCTTGAAACCCGTCCCTGTCTTCCGGTGAGTCTGGGCATTGATCTTGTGTATCGTAAATGCCGTCTTTATCGTTATCAAAATCCGGACATCCATCCTCATCCTCGAAACCGTCGTTGTCTTCCGCGACTTCGGGACACTGATCGATATCATCCGGTATTCCGTCACCGTCTTTGTCGGTGCTTAGATTTTGAACCATTTGTTGAGAAATCAGGCCGATATCTGTCCCATTCTCTCCTTTGCCCTTGAGCATGGACACGCTTTTTACGTAATAATTATGCTCCGGATAGCCAGCTGAGACAAAAATTGGGTCAGAGGATATGTTTGTCTGGTTGACAACGGCTCCGGCGTTGAACGGAA
>CAZPHU010000020.1:0-45339 GCA_964586285.1 uncultured Fibrobacterota bacterium
TAGGGGGTGGGTACCGTCTGTTGCCAAGCTTCAACCCTTCGTCTACCCCCACCCCGCTATGTAGGAAATCAAGTGTTTTTTTGCAACTACCTTCTTTTTCTTTTCGGCTTCACGTGAAGCCTGTATGCCTTTTGCCGTTTTCCCCGGATGAACAGCTTCCCTAAGATCTCCGGCCAAACCCGCTATTCGTGCTCAAGGCACAGGTTACGTATTCTAGTAAGAGAGCAATGCTGACCAACCCGATGTAACGTACGCAGGGTACAGGGTGGGGACGTCATGCATTGCCGAATAGATTATAACTCAGGTCTCAGGATCGTGTCATGGTTGTTTCGGCTATTGACTATTTTGCCGCTTCCGGCTTGTTCCAAAAAATGTAGCTTTTAATCTGCTCCCGTCCGATTATGCCTGATACTCAGGATTCTGAACACACATCTCTCTGTTTTTTGTATTGAATGCACCTCCGCTCGGTGTGTTGCCTATTCGATAACTCCCAATTCGTATTCCACACCCGCGATTAGTAACGCCCGGAGTCGGATCGCCAGCTTACGCGCCACGGCGACAATGGCCTTTTTCTTACTCCCCGACGACCTCCACACTCGATTGAATTTGTTCAACATCACCGGGTCTTTACGAATGCTTACCCACGCACTTTCAATCAACCACTTTCGCACTCCGCGATTACCTTGGCCTGTGATATGCCCCTTTCGATCCTGCTCCCCGGTAGAAAAATCACTCGGTATAAGCCCCGTAAAACTCGCAAATTCCTCTTTGCGCTTAAACCGGGACACATCACCCCATTCCAGAGCCAACCGTATAGCCGTTAACGGACCAATTCCAGGTGAACTCGATAGTATCTCAACTGCTCTGCGGTACCGATCGCTTTTTCTCAGCCGTGTTAGCGCTTTAAGAAGAGTCCGTCTTTGTTCCCGCAAATGGCTAAGTGTGTCAAACAACATTGTAAATGTCAACATAAGCGATTCCGATAATCCCATCTGGGCAAGCTTTTGGGGCAGTTCCTCGTACTGCTTATCTGTCCACCTGCCTGACTCGAAATACTTATCGAGTCCATGCCACTCTAATTGCCGTCGTATTCGATTCTTAATCCGTACTGTGTCATTGTGATTTTGGCCGTAAGCGCGGCTTATCTGCCGATCATCACGACGCTGCTTGTCGGGCACATGGCATTCGCCGTAGTCTTTGTTCTCTAAATTCTTCGCCAAGCGCCTGCAGTCGCGTCGATCGTTTTTCTTCTTGTTGGGGGGGACGAGAGAGGGCATCCGGCAGGAAACTTGTTGAGGTGAATACCTGATATCAAATACTAGAGAGGAGAGAGGTATAAAACGGGAGATATTGGTGCGTTGTTCTAAAAGCTTTGGAGTCGAGGAGTGAGGATATGCAAAAGGTTAATGGTATCTTACTTGACGCTACTCACACCACCTGGAATCTCTCTGTCTTATTTGTCTTTATGTTCTTGCTTGCCTGATCCTTCGTTCTTTGATCCCTGGTTCTCAGGCTCTTTAGGACTCAGGAAGGTAAATACCCTTTTGGGAATTTTTGATTGCTTACCATTTTGTTGCATCAATTCGACATACCGATTATACGAGAGCCTTGCCTGCTTGTTTTTCCCCTGTCCCTTTTGAGCATCACCAAGATTTAGCCATGCGACCATGCGGTCCGGACTGTTTTGAAGAACTTCAAGCAGGATACTCTCCGCTTCTTGGAATCGTCCGGACTGCTCCAAAAAGAAACCATAGTCATTGTATACATAAATGTTGGCTGAATTCATGCCAAAAGGCGGAGCACCCACCTTCCAGCTAAGCATTTGGGCAGCTTCTTCTGCCTTGCCGGACCTGTATAATACTAAGGCTTTTTCATATACCTTACGTAAAGACAACGATTTTGCGTAATCATCAGCCATCAAGTATTCTTCCTGAGCAATTATCAGCTCTTCATCGATGAGCCATTTCTTCAGGTTATTCCAAAATACCGGTGACAACTCTTCATGTACCATTTGTGTTGAACCATACGATAAATTCGCACGTCCGTCAAACGGTGAAGAATCAACAAGCACAACCATCCCCTTGTGTAGTTTCATATCGTACCAGACAACTACTTTTAAAACACACATCTGATGCTTGCAGGCCTCAACAAAGCACCCGATTTCTTCATCCGCAAGTATAACCGAGTTTCCGTTGGAACATCTGTCAAAAACATGCCATGCATAGCCTGCCGGTGAGATTTCTTCACACATGTCACGAAATTCATCATCGTGCACATGGATTCTTTTCCCTTTTTCTTTCAGGTACTTTTCAAATGGGTTTGCATCAGCCGGTATAATGAATAGTACCGAACAACAGAAAAAGAATAGTATCATTCTCATAGCAGTTCCTTGTTGCCGAAGACCACCAAAATTGCGTAAGAAATGAAAACCGAAACGATTCTCCCGCTGCAATTGGGCCCGTTTCGGGTTATACATAGTAATTTGGAGGCAGGAGAGGTGAAGTGCCGTAAGCCTTTAGACATTCCGCTTCCCTTTCAAGTATTCTATCCTTCGCCGTTTTTTGCTCCTCTGCGTCGGTTATAACCTGCAATAAATATCGTGCTTCCTTGCATCTCCGTGGTAGAAATTGCATAATCTCGGACGATTTTTTAGTACTCTTATTTTGAACCGTTTCTGTTAAAGTTGTGAATTTCATCAATTCAATTACAGCATCTTTATATTTTTGACTTACCATTAGCTTTTTAAACGTGGGAATTCCTCTCTCATGCTGGAAAAAAACGGACATGAAAACAGTTTGCGCTGCCCTTGGAAGCCTCTTGAACATTCCTTTAGCGGAGCTGTCACTCTCAAAAAATGCAACTGCCGCTGCTATTTTTACCGCTTTTACTCTCTTATTAATTAATGCGACTTCATCCTCGCTTAGAATCATCGGATTGTCTTTCACAAATTGGTAAGCCTTTTCCCCCTTCATGTTAACGTATTTTTTCAATTTGTTTTCGATTACGTCACCGAATTCGTACCTCTTTAAGTCACTTAATGAGTGTTGCCCGATATCAAACCCGGCAGCTATCGTCGGGCCGCTACTTCCTTTAACTCTACCTTTTTTATTGGGTACGTAGACTTCTCTTTTGCAGCCTTCCAATTTCTGAATAAATACCCAGTTTATATCATAACCGTCATCATTTAGTTGTATCGGTGATGCCAATTCTCCTTCGATGAAATCCTTTGCTTCTTTTGAGCAGATCCACTTCTCATAGCCCTTGTATACGAGTGTATCATCGACAAAACCGGTAAAAATATCCTCATCGTAGTCGATAACATAAGAAGCCGCGGTAAAAGAATGTTTCTTTTCGTGAAGCTCGGCGCTTCGAAGCATACCAAACACCCGATTCTTATCACTCAAATTTTTTATGGCCATCGCAACCAAAAAAACTCCGTCTTCCTTCACATCAGCAAAACTTCTTGATTTTACGTTATCTGTGTACATTCGAACAGGATTCTTTTCGTTTTCTTCTGCCACCATTCGGGAATGTAGAACTAGTGAATCGCTTCCATACATCCCATCGAAATGTTCAATTCTATCCGAAATACCAAGAGCAAATTGAAACTGCGGAGCACTACCCGGTGCGAAATTGGCAATTTTCCCCTGAAGTATTACCCTCTTTTTTCCATGATCCTTAAACACGGAAAATTTCTCTATCTTCGCCTTTCTGATCCCAGTAAATGCTTCCGGTTCGCAACGCGTGACGATTTCATTTGCCCCCTTAATCACTTTCAGAAGATAGCCGAAACGCAATTGCTCTTCTTCCGGTTTTTGCAGATGCATCAACATGTCTTTGTCGGCGCTTTCGTATCCAACCGCCCAATCATAAGCCTCTTTTTTTCCGCCGGTCCAGCTATGAGAAACAAAGCTTTCCGCGGTACCAAATCCCTTATCATCTTCACAGAATTGTTCCGTCTGAAAGATTTCCAATCTAACCTCGGCTTCTTTGAATATGCTTTGGTATACGGGAACAAATGAGATGTCGGAGCCTATGAATAATGATGATGAAGGCTTTTTAATTTTAACCGATATATCATTTATGAAGGATAACGATTTAGACGTTAATTCGACGGATTTCGCATACGGGAAATCGGGCGAAACCCGATATCGGATATTTCCCGATCCCATAAGATCGTTTTCAATGATATTAATTACCGGTGCTCTTCCGTCGACCACCACACTGCATTTGCCTTCGCTTCCCAATCGTATTTGGGCCTTAATGGGATCACTTACCTCATTATCTTTCCCTTCTTTTTCTACTATCCAAAAAAGATCGCAGGGTACATCCTCAGTAAAACCGGTAAATGTCCCCGTAATGGGAATCGCAATGTCCAGAGCCGCGGGGTTTTTCACGGCCTCTATAGCCGAACTATTGGGCTCATCCAGCTGTAGTGAAGTGACCGGTATCAAATCAAATGAATAAGCTCCTTTGAATCCGCATGTGACGGTTATACTCTTCACCGACATATTATGTTTACTCCTGATTTCTTACGGTAAAAGGTTACTTTCTGTGATTGTTACTTCAACTGAGCGGTTTTTTTGTGATACTGTTGTCTTTTTTATCCTCTATCGTGCACGGTCTCGGCCCCCTCCTCCGAAGAGATGTCGGGCAGCTCTTCTTTTGCCGGCGTATACACTTTACTTTTCCCTTCAATCTTTACAACCTCTTTTAATATTTCACCGCCCCAGCTCCTTTCCAGTGTAAAACGTCGTTGATATTTGTCTTTTAGCACATCCTTATCCAGTTCTGCCTTAAAAACACCAACACTATCGAACCGACCAAATACTAGCGTTCCGCTCTTGTCGCGCCCCACTATCCCATATTCGATTTCTTTTTTTACACCCGAATCATCAACCCATTCTCCGTCGATGTACTTCTCTACAATGATTTGAAAATCTTTACCCGTCGGAATAGCATTGCCTTCGGCGCTGAAATGCAAAGTTCCTTCGTTATCAACGATGTCGTTGAAAACTACCGTCGGCATGAACTTATAGGTCAATTCTTTGGGTTTCGGCACAAAAGGTAGTTTACTGGGATTCTTGACGGCGGTTGTAAACTTAAGCTCCTTACCCCATGTGCTTTCTCCCTCAAATCCACGACTTACCGTAATCATACCATCTTTTAACTCTTCATCTTCACACACTTTATCATCCGAGGCCTTAATGATAACACCGGCATCTTTCCACATCTGTTTGTCTCCGTTTAGTTGTATATCCAAATAAAGTTTTGACCTGCCGATGCGCCACGACATCTTCCCATAGCCGAAGAATTCAACCGGAGGAAACGTAAATGCTGTTTTGCACTCCATCAAATCTTCGGCACATTGCTTCCGCACCTCCGAAACACTCAGCTCCGGAATATTACCCGTACTATCGGATATATGCCCCCCGTTTGGAATCAGCAATGATGGTCGTACGATTACCTGTTCGCCTTCCGACAAGTTACATTCGTCCGATATTTCTTGTATCACCGAAGACGGATCAAAAGTAGCAGCCAACCGACAACCCGACATTGGAATGATGCTAAGCAACACATCTTGGGGCCCATGGGCGCCATCTTCGCATTTTTTAACTTCCACACCCTCCTCATTAGTCGCATTTACACACGATAAGAAGCTTTGGTATTCTGTATTATTGAGTTTTCTATAATCGTTTTTGCTAATCCTAATCAGCGGTTTGACGAATATTCTATCTCCGCCGGAAGATACCTCCTGTATATGCAAACCAAAACTAGTTTTATTTACCTTTTCAAACGCATGATCTCTTAAATTTTGAAGTGCCAGACACAAATTATAATTTACTCTAAATTTTGGAGTTGCCTCATCCTTCTTAAATCTTTTAAGGTACTCACTATACCAAAAGTTTTCTGTTATTTTAGCGCTTTTCGTTTTTTTATTCACCACATAACCGTCATGGATTTCGATGTTTTCTTTAACGATCACTTGTTTGCCCGCATCTGCCGCGTGTATCAAAAGTGTGTGTTTAGAAAGTTGAGAGCTTTCATCAAACTCGACCGTTTCTCCGATCTTAGCTTTTCTATACTCGAATGCCATATAACCCTCAAGGGTGCCGTTCCATGGATCACTACTTTCAATAAGTAGCTTGTATTCCCAACTATCCTTTTGCAGCGGCATGATATTCATCAGATGAAACTTGGGCTTCTTTACAGACAAAGTGTCGCATCCAATTTCCTCAGATTCAATCGCCGTTCCTTTATTATCGCCGGGGTATATTTTCCAATCACCCCAGAATGCGAGGTTTACCGGCAGGCAGGCGATTCCATTTTCAAAAGATACCGTACCGATCCTGTTCTTTTTCGCGTTTTCCCCTTTGGTTTCGGCCCAAATCGTCACACTCTCTCCCGTGCCGTAGCCCTTGCGTAGGGCGGCAACATACATCTTGGCATCGCCTTGTATACAACTAAAGTACAACAGTTTTTTGGTATCCTCATCTCTTTTAAGAGAGATATCCTCTTTCCACTCATTCTTAACCATTATTTTATTCTTATCGCATAAAATATCCAGAAGCCATAAGCCGGTGACAGGATGAATATTATGTATTGTCGATGCTTGAGGCAAAATATCATCGTTGAAAATTGAGCTGCCTTTGGCTCCGATCACGGCTACTTCTCCGAAAGGATCCTCCTCTGTCTTTTTCCTGTTCCACCACACAAGAGGACGCAGTTTCTTTTTCAACTCCTCCCGGCCTTGCTCACCGGCTAATTCCTCACCTTCACCACCATTCTTATTTTCTGCTTTCAAGAGTTTTTGCGGGAATTTGGCATCTGTCTCGCACAATTTGTCCACCAATTTGTGCAGGCCGTTTTCCGTCCACTCATTTATGTGCTCAACAATGACATTTCGCATACGATACGGAAGAAGATTTTTCATAAATAATACTTCTTGACTTTTCGTATCGGTCTTCAATGAAACCGTTTCAAGATGGAATTTTTCCGATTCGAGAATCATCGTATCTGCTTGCGCAGGCACCCGGACGGTAAAATCGGCATCCGAAAAATCATCGATTCGTATGGTTTTCTTTTTTCCTACACTTTCCTTTTCGCAAAGGAAGGATATTTTTACTTCAGCGGATTCCTTGCTGTTTTTAGGATTTTGGAACTTAATGGAGATGGGGTAAGTAAAAGGATCGGGGGCGCAAGTCTCACCGGCATCATCGCCGTCCGTTTCACCCTCGGCTTTAGCATCTTCTTTATCCTCTGCGGCAAACGCTTCCGATTCATTTAAAAACTTGATGAGATCTTTCTTGAAATTACTTTTTTTCCCCCATATTTCCATTAATTTCGGATGGTCATTACTGTCCTCAAACAGCGATTTTATTTCGGACAAGTCATAATAATTGTCCTCATGCTCGGTTTCTTTTATGATCGGTCTGAAAACGCTCTTAATATCCTCATCAATGTCCAATAGCTTTTGTATGGCGCTGTCTTTTGCAGGTGAGAACATTTCCCAATGTAGGTATCTATTCTTACCGTCCTTACCCGCTTTTGTGTATCCGATAATATCTCCGGCTTTGACCTGAAGCAGCGGTTTGTCAAAAGTAACAACACTTCCGTCTTTGAAGGCCGCGACTGCCTCAGACACATCGGAAGGAGCAGGCTTTGGGTATGCAAGGATTTTTTCACCATCCTTTATCTTTATCTTGTTATCCTCATCCACGGCCACCGCAGCAGCTTTTTCATCAAACGACTCTTTTGCCCAAAGCATCTTACCAAAATCCGGGTTCTCGGGGTCAAGTACCGCAACTCCACCGTAGCGCATGTCTTGGAACTCGGCAAACCATTTTACCTCTTTTGCATAAACATCTTCTTTATTCTCCCAATCGGGAGCGGCCAAATGCATATAGAGGCTGTAAAACGGATTCGGCTTTTTTTCCTCATCGTTTTTGTCGGACACATACCACTCGTGTCTTACTACCACAAATCCCAGGTCCCGATCACCGATAAATTTCCTTACAACCGCATTGTTACCGGCTTTATCATCGGATACAAAACGTGCCGCGACAATATACCCAGGCGCGGCGCACCTCACCGGCGCCGGTTCATCTTTCCCGGGCTCAAGGTGTATACCTGCATGGATATTCTTGTTGAGGCCTACCGGATAAAACCCACCTTTTCCGGATTCGTTCTTGAAAAAGTACTTGACCGGAGATTCGTTCTCGTTTTTTTTGCCGTATGGGAAGCAAACTTCTGAAGAAGAAGAGCTTTCGATAATTTCGGACGGTACTTTCCGATCAAAATAAGAGTATATGAATTCGCCAAAATTCCTACCCTCATTACCCACATCATCCATATAGAGGCGATTTTTGGGGTCTTTCCGGTGCGGCTCAAAGAAACGAGACGCTCGTATGAGACGCATTGTCGCAAGAGTTTTTCCCCAATCGCCCTTCATTAGAATTATCAGATTGTACTTTTTATGCGCGTCATCAATGTTCTCTATTTCAGTAAGTTCACAATTCTTAAAGACAGCTTCAGGATAATTCCCTTTTTTGAACCTGGAATTCACATCGGCTTCCGGATCGGCCACACACAGCCACAGTTTTCCGTTTATTTCAACATAGCCACACAACACTATTATGTGGCAGGGACCTTTTGAAAACCCGCTATACATAAGCACCGGATTATTAGACTTGATACTTTTTAAGATTGGTTTGAAATGTTCCCTTAGCAGGTTTTCATTTTTAGCGATTCTTTGTGCTTTCCGAACCCGATCTTCACATTTTGGGAAAAGTTTCTTCACGCCGGCTTCTGCATCGGTTTCCTTCTCATAATATCCTGCCATCAACGCCGGTGTAATATATTTCCCGTCTGCATCAAGAAGCTCGGGGGCGTTTTTCCCCGCAGGTATCCAATGTTTTAGGTATTTTTCTTGAGGATTGCTGTTATTTAGAAGGAACCTATAATTTTGGATCATAGCGATTGATGCTCTTCCGCACCAATCAGTGGCCTTCGCTTTTTTATTATATTGTCCCAGAAGAGGTACTTTTATTATATAGTAGCTGTCTATGTATTCCTCAATTGCTTTTATGGCTTCATTTAATTCATAGTCATACATATCCACCGGCAAATAGACATTATCTCCAGGTTTATGCCACCGAACAACCCCACTTATGTGTTCATACTTATTATCGTCAATTACAATTTTTCTCGGAAGCACCATAAACCCCCTCACCAAATAGTGACGTTTTCAACTGTTTTCATTCCTTCAAAACCCCGATAATAAATAAATCCATCTATTATGTAATAATGATTTTCACTAATTCCTTCTTTAACTTTAATGCAATCTATACCATCACATGTATCATTCTCAAATGTTAGATCACCCCTGCTTCCATATATCTTATACCCCTCCACCCTTTCCTCATATGCCGATTCATCATAAATCCACTTTCCCCTGACCGAATACCTAATAAAATTTACAAAGTCATAAATTTTGCGACTACCATGAATCCTGGAATAAACGTCTCTCTCTCGGTATTCGTTCTCTTGCCATAATCCGTGAAGCATCCAGGCAAATCCTTGTCTGTAAAATTCCTCTGTGCCTTTAGGAAATGAGTCGGTGGGAGAAAAATAGGCACAGCTGTCCCTGTTTACCCATCCTATCAACCCGTCTTCATCTTTAAGTAGAAGATAGCCGTTCAAGGAATAATTCCTCAAAGAATCGATATTAGCTTTGTCGTATTCATCAAACAGGTCATACGCATCGCTTTCGGAGTTACGCGACGACCATATCGCCGCAACTTTGTAGAAGCCATTCTTCGGGGAAAGTACCTTTCGTGCAGAACTTTGCTCACCCGGCCAACGATAGGCAATCTGAGGAGTAATTAAGATACAAACACCTTCAATATTTTCAACTGCTCGCAGCACCAGCTTACCATCATTATCGCGCCCATATACTGCTCCTGATATCAGAAAATCATCCTTTAGTTTATAGGTGAGGACATTAGCCCACTCTGATAACCGACTATTTTCTTTTATGGTTTTTAGAAGTTCCTCTCTGCGTTTTGTACTGGTTGCTTCCATGTATTCTTCCACGAAACGTATACTGTCATACTTCACAGCCGGTGATTCCCAATCTTCTCTTACCATGCTGCGCCATTTTAGTATTGAATCGTAAAAAGATGGTAAATACTGAATAGTTCTTCCGTTTTCCCCATAATTCCACTCTAAAGGACGATTGATCATTTTCTCTAAAGCCGCCATCCTCTCAGCGACCATTTCGTTGTATCGGTTTTTCACAAACATCACGGGAGTTTCTTTAATTTCCTGCTTGGCCTCTTTTTCCCGCGCCAGCTCTTTTTGCAACATGCTGTCTATTTCGTTGTCGTTCACTATCCTTGGAAACTGGTGAAGACATAACCGTTTCTTCCGTTTTTTTCGTGGAATTTGTTTCTTTTATACATAAAAAAGACGACAAACCCACGATGCCAACAATAATCATCGTGCTCTGAATTTTCTTCATTTAAACCTCACTTTTATGTTCTTAACTAATCTAACGTCGATAGTTCCGCCCTCCTATATATTCGTGGCTCTGTATGCTCAGATGGACAGGTCTTGAACTCTTGTGATTATAAAGCCGATAAAGGTAAATTCCGTTGGCAATGATTTTGTCACCTTTCGGGCCATGCTCTGTATTTAGACCGAACTCGTGAATGTTTTTACGCCGTCTTTTTTGAATACAACAAACATTGTATCGTCGAATATTTTGTTTCCGCGCTTTGATGGTTCTACATATTCTAACTTTTTATCGTGACCGTACCTTATACCTGAGGGGTCTTCGTCTTCATTTATTGGTACTCTGGAGCGTAATCCACGGACAGCTATCAGATTAACTAATCCATCGTCTTTTTGGAATCTATAGAGTTCTGCATCAGGGTCATTCTTCCGGTATTTCTGATAGGCATTATTGGCTACTTGCTCTAGACAGTCGTAGAAAAGCGATTTGTTTGCACCGTAAAGATATTGTAGCAGCTTTGTTTCTTCCGTCTCATTCATTCTTTATTTCCTCTGACTTGAAATTCCGATAACGCGATATCTTTATATTTTGTTCCTTTATAGATCGAAAATATTTTTATTCCTATAGTTCCATTATACAGCGTTTCCTCAAATGGGTGAAAAATATCCCTTACGTTAGCGGTTTGCGACTTAGGTGTATCTTGTAAATCAACGATGCCGATGAGAGTCGAATCAAGAGTTATTCCGACTCGCTGAATTCTACAGTTTGCCTTCCATATTTTCTGATTTTTGGTGTAACCGTTTCTCAAGGTTATCTCTTGAGGTAACGGTGCGGATTCCGGCAATCTGAAAAAGAACCCCTCATGCAGCCCATACCGCGGGTTCCCCTCTACCCAGGCGGTTGTTGTATCTTTATCAGTCAAGTTTGTTATCGTATATGAATATTTATTATCGCCTTGCAGTTCGGATGTCGCTTTCATATTTTCGATGGGCAATATTTGCGAAGAACTTAATTCTTTGCTCTCAGTTGCATGTATTCGGTTTCTCCATACTGATTCATACGACTTGATGATCGCGATTAATTCACCGAGTTCTCTTCTTATATCAGGAAAAACCGATTCATAATATCGTAATGTCTGTGCTAAAGTTCTACCATTGACTACTTTTAAAGGATTTAATCCATTATTCAACAACAGTTCCAAAAGTTCTGTTTCAAAGGGGTGTAAAGATCCTAAAGAAGATTCTGAGATTGTTTGAAATTCGAAAATGTAATATCCTATATTAGAAGTATATTGTTCTAAACTGAAGTCGTAGTTTTTAAGAATATCCAAACATGTATATAAAATGTAATTATCTAAGTAATTTTCATTCGGTTCATATCCGTATTGAAGCAGTAATCTAAGTTCCTTACTCATTTTCTTACTTGCGTTTAGAAAAAGCGTATCAGCGCCTTTATCAGGAACGGTATTACTACCACCATTCAGTAGAAAAAATTTGCCACCCAATATTAAATTTATCAGATTCATCTTACCGAAGGGTTTTATATTAGGGTTTAAACCCGCCTCCAAAAATAATCTCAAGACATCCGCAACATTTTTTTTCCTATCTATCAATGACGCAGCTCCGACTGCCTCAATTTCAGCACCGCAAAAAATGGAACTGTCGGTTATTTCATTCAAAGGTATGCTTGCAATGCAGCTTTCAAATTCTTCGTATGTATCAAATTCACTGTATTCAAACCATATATCAGGATCACCGATACATTCATTCACGAACACATTGGGATCAGCTCCCTGATCGAGTAGATCTTTGAGTTTCTTAATGTCTATCGTGGAATCAAACTCCGACTTCTTCAAAAAGGCATAGAGCTGTTTACTTGGAGCATCGAAATCTGCCGGCGCCATTGTTTTATACGCATAGTCTTTCGCAAATAAGGGAAAAAACACAAAAAGCAATGCCGCAAATAATCTAATCATAACCTGCTGTCCTTTTTTAACTAATACTTCGATCTATGGCGATTTTTGACCTTAGAAATGGAATGGATGACGGCATTAGTGCTAATCATCGCTCAGTCCAAAATATCATTGTTTTCTGACTTTCGGCCGTTTTTCCGGTTTCTCTGTCCTAAGAGCACCCTTGAAAGCATCGCTGATATATAATTTAGTAATTGTAGCCAACGAAATGTGTGATAACAATCACATTTTGTCTTCTTTCCGCTTTTTTCATAGGAGGCGGTGTTCTTTCTTTTAGTGGGCCGATTATTTCGAGTATAGGGGGAAGCAAGGCAAAGGAATATTACACAACAAACAAGGTATACCACCGCGATTCAAGGGATGGGGATATTGGGCCGCAGGGCTTGGAATGGCTCTTCCAGGCTCATTATTACTATCGGAGCAAGTTCCGTTCTTCCCCGGTGTCTTGGCTGTCGGCTCAGAAGTGAAGTATATGACGTCTCTGGTGCACTCGGTGCGATACACCAGAGACGCTATTTACATGCCACTGGGTCTTAGAAATACCCTCATTATCCCCTATGCAAACGTCCAAAACAAGGCGGGTGGTCTTAAGCTTGCCGGAGAATTTTGAACAGGTCAATATCTAAAACCTTGTACCCAGTGTGCGCACTATTTCACGACACGTATTACCCGGTTGAGCAAAAGTCGATTTGTTTTAGTGTGAACAGTGGTTATATATACCCCTTTTGCTTTCACCAGTGAACTGAATGGAAGCGTTGTTCGTTTAGCGACGGTTTTATTCAAAATCAGTCTCCCTTTCAGATCGTAGACGCGGGCGGTCAGCGGCTCCCGCGATCCGTCGATCACAAAAGCATTTCCCAGGCACCTTACAGCTCCGGTATGCATCTTTTGCCCTGAAAAAATCGCATCGGTTTCCCTCTCGACCCAGCTTAGAGGCATACGCGCGGCGATTCCCCGTCCGGCCGTGCTGCGATAAACCACGCCGAAGGTGTTGGCGTCCCCGCGCACAAAATTTCCGTTTGCCAATGCACCATACCTATGCTTTTGATCATCGATTTTTACCCAGGATTTTGCCTCATCGATTGATTGATAGATACCCTTAACCCCCTCGATCGTCCCGTAGATATACACAGCCGGGTAATCGGCATCCGGTGCAGCCTTTCCAAACCCAACCGCCTCGGCGTGCTGGATCTTCTGAGTGTATTGAGGATCGCTTTGCGGGTTGATATCCATGAATGTCTCGCCACCGTCCGTGGAGCGAGCCAGGAATCCTCCATTGATACCGTCCCAGGCATATCCGACCACCCACAGATGTCCCTCCCGGCCCGGCGTGACCTGCATGTCGTTTGTCCAGGAGAAGTTGCGCTCACTAACCCGAGAAAATGTTACACCTTTATCGCTGCTTTTGTAGATGCTTCCGGCAAATGCGTAAAACACATCCGGGTTAACCGGATCGGCCGTCGGATATGGTCCTAGGAAACTAATACCGTCGCATTGTGTCCAGGTTTCTCCCCAGTCATTTGTACGATACATGACATCACTTCCCTCCGGAGCCCACAGCACCACCTCGCCGTCTGAAGATAGCGCAATATCCCCCTTATAGTTGATACCCGGCCCGGGATGTGTGGCAAACTTTGTCCAGGTTTTGGCCGTATCGGTCGAATAGTAAAGCGGGAATACATATTCATCATGCCCCTCTGCTTTATCATTACCACCCACACGAACCACGACGGCAGGATTTTGTTCAGCATAATCGATACCCGTGGTAGAACCCATCTGTGGTGCATGCCGGCTGCCGCCGACCGGCCGGGTGATATCATCATGCACAAATCCGTCATAGTCTAATATAACGGTTATCAACGGCCCCCCCGGTATACTGACCAGATCCATGGGCACGGTCTCCTCCAGTCCGTCGACGGTAAAGTTCCAACAAAACCGCTTTCCCGGGGAAAAATTTTCAGCCATATAGATACCATTGCCCGAAGTCACAAAAACCCGGTTTGGATCGAAGGGATCAAATTCGATGCTTCCCGCCCAGTGGATACTTTCACCCTCAATCCAGTTGTAGCCGTTTTTGTTCAGAACCGCAATCGGAGCATCCTCGGAAACATTGCTTATTTCATCATCGTCGATATCACCAAACACACTCGCCCAGCTCTGCCCCCCGTCGGTGGTGGCAAAGATCTTATCCCCCCATCCCGCACGTGTCGAATTATCCCAGCGCTGAGGCCTCCAGGCATTTATGGATGAAACGACGATTCGGTTGGAATCGGACGGATCCATGGTGATCCCCCCAAATCCCCCGAAATGCGCATCCCACTGCGTCTGATTGGGGTACTGCGGATGAGGAGGATCATCGATCCAGTTCTCCGGGGAGATATCGGTCCAGCTCTTCTCCTCTGTATCATATTTAAGCACCGCCCCGCGACTTATGGTTACTCCGCTGCCGAAACCCGGGCCGGCACCATTGGCCACTGTCGTATACAGATAACGGCCTCCGGGGGTAAGTACCGCCCTCTGGGGCATAACCTGTTTAGACAGCTCCGGCATCGGAATCAGCTCCCAGGTCTGCCCCCCGTCATCACTGACGTACAGGTTACCGTCGGTTGTGGACATTCCGGCATAGATTCTTTGGGTTATTCCCGAAGATACCCTGTTTTTATCGAAGAGCACAAAGCAGATTCCCAACCCGTTTGCCGGTGCGCTCAGACCGCCGACCTGGGCCCAAGTATCTCCCCGATCGGTGCTTTTCCACAGACCGTCGTCGCGAGTACCGCAGAAGAGGATATCAGGGTTGTTGGGATCGACCGCAAGACGCTCCCCATTTTGTCGGCCGTAGCCGTTGCCGTGAGTCTTGAATTGAGAGGTCACATTGATAGTATCGAAGCTGTTGCCGTAATCATCGGATCGAAGGATCATGGTTTTGCCCTCATTCCAGTATTCGGTACCGGCAAGCATGTACACCCGTTGGGGATTGGAAGGATCCAGCGCAAGCGCATCTATACCAAACAACCCCATATCATCGGGCCCCACCCAATCGTTGATCGGGATCCAGTGATGTGTGGCTTCGTCCCATCTATACGCTCCCCCGACATCGGTGCGGGCGTATATAAGATTCTCTTCGGTTTTGGAGGTGATTATTGCGGAGACGAATCCGCCGCCCCCCATCGTGACAGTGCCCCATTTAAACTCCTCCTGCTTTTGAGCCGCGGAAGTGAAAACATATAAGCATACGGCGGCAATGCTTAATGCAACCCGGTTTCTTTTCATGATCTTTCTCCAATCAAAAAATGCAATCCTCACGCATTATGTAATATAACACCACTACACGCCAAATGCCTCATTTTACCTGTATAAACTGTCTTCGGGTCGTTTTAGGAAGACGTTTGTTTTTTCTTACTACACAAATGAAGGTACATCTACCCTCGTTCGCTGCATCTTTTTCAGACTGAGTCATTTAGCATAAACAGATAGACATCCGTCACTTGCAATGATAGGATGTGTTTATATAATTAACACGCACAATAAAAGGCAGGTGATCGTTATGTTGGAGTCTATTTTTCAAAGAAAAGGGGCGTTTCAAGCAATCGGTATTCGTGGCCGGCTAATAGTTCTGATGAGTGGTCTTATTTTCGTGTCATGTGGAATCATCGCCGGTTATTCGATATATCGGGCCGGCCGGGCTTTGAAAAATAATGCCGGTGATGCACTGGTGCTTCTGGCAAACCAGGGAGCCAAAACGGTCAGAGGCGACATTGAGAATCATCTTCTCGCAATCGATGCCGTTGCGAACATGGAAACGATTCGCTCGATGGACTGGTCACTTCAGGAGCCGACACTTGAAGAGAAAACCGGACAATTTGGGTTCATGGGGATGGGAGTGGTAGATAAGAGCCGCCTGGCCAGGTATCCGGGAGGGAAAACCGCCGATCTTACCGGCAGAAACTACGTTGAGAAGGCGTTTGAAGGGCAGCGGGCGATGTCGGAGGTGCTTATCAGTCGGGTCACCAATTCTCCTGTAATTATGGTTGCGGCACCCGTGCGGGACAAACAAAACCAGGTTGCCGCTGTGGTTATCGGACGTCTTTCGGCCGATATACTGACTAATGTAACAAAGAGCATTCGGTATGGAGCGTCGGGCTATTCCTACATCATCGATTCAAAGGGAGCCCTTATCGCACATGACAATCGGGATTTTGTGTTGGAGCAGCGAAACTTTATAGAGGAATCCAAACAGGATGAGCGCTATGCACGGCTTGCTGCTATGTTCAGGCGTATGACCAACGGAGAGAGCGGCTTTGATGACTACAACTTCATGGGAAGCGATCGTTTTTTCGGTTATGCTCCCATTGCCGGTACCGGTTGGTCCATCGCAGTAGGGGCGCAGAAGACGGATGTGTTGTCAAGCCAGAAAGATACGATCTATGCGATTCTTTTACTGTCGGGCAGTATTATCCTCACGGGCCTGATTCTGACCTGGCTTTTGGCCGGCTCCATCACAAAACCTCTGCGCTCTATGGTGGAGCGTTTTAAAGACATCGCTCAGGGAGAGGGAGATTTACGAAAACGACTCGATCAGAGATCGGGAGATGAGATAGGAGAGATGGCGAAATGGTTTAATATTTTTGCCGAGAAGATACAGACAATTATTCAGTCGACTGCACGCAGTTCAGCCAAACTTGCCGCGGCCACTCGTGATCTGTCGGCATCTTTCGTGCAGATCTCCGGAAATACCGAGGAAGTCACCAACCAATCCAATGTGGTTGCAGCATCCACCGAACAGGCGACATCCAACATAAACAGTATTTCCGCCGCCGCCGAGCAGATGTCAGCCTCTGTTGAAAGTGTGGCCACGGCAGTTGAGCAGATGAGCGCATCACTCAATGAGGTGGCCCGCAGTTGCCAGAAGGAATCGGCGATTGCCGGGAAAGCGGATAAGCACGCACAGGGCACCAAACTGCAGATGGAGAAGCTTGCGGCTTCGGGCAAAGAAATTGGAAAAATCGTTGAAATCATCACCGATATTGCGGATCAGACCAACCTTCTTGCGCTGAACGCAACGATCGAAGCTGCAAGCGCGGGGGATGCAGGCCGGGGATTTGCCGTAGTGGCAAATGAAGTGAAGCAATTGGCAAAACAAACCGCCGAAGCAACCGATCAGATAAGCATGCAGATAGAGAAGATGCAGGAGGACGCGACAGCATCTGTTGGTGATATCGATAACATTGCGGAGATCATAAGTGAGATAAACAGCATCTCCCAGACTATTGTGTCAGCCGTAGAGCAACAGAGTGCGACCGTACAGGAGATCTCCCGTAACATGAACAATGCAACCACCTCGGCAACAGATATCGCCCGCAATGTTGGTGAATCGGCACAGGGACTGCGGGAGATATCGTCAACAATTCAGGTGGTAAGTCATGCGACTACCGAGAATGCCCGGGGAATCACAACGGTTACTCAACGGGCCGAGGAGTTGGCGGCATTAGCGGGCGATCTGGATGGTTTGGTAGGACAATTTAAGACATGATGAATTTGAAGCTCAGATGTTGTGCGCGGGTGAGTTTTCACCCCGCACAACACAGCTTTTTTTGGCTGAATCAACAGCTTTAACCCTTCATTCATCTCATTACATTTATCCTCGTGGCGCGCGACCACCCAGGAGACTTGATACGCACCACATAAGTTCCCGCCGGAAGGTTACCTGCGGAAAGCGACATGCCTTGCGAGATGCTTTTTGAGAATATGGACCTTCCCTGCAAATTGAATATCTCCAGCCTCTGATGAGTTCCCTTGAAGTTGTCAAAGGGAATAACATAAGTCATATTATGTATCCTCAGGCGCAGGACATCTTTTCTGGCGGTTGTCAAAGACTGAGCGGTACCTTTGTCATGATGTATCGATACATCACCGGGATCAACGTTTATTGCAAAGCCCAACAGAAACGCAAGCGGTGCATTCCAGTTTATCGCGACTTCATTGGATGCATACGAACCTCGATAGTCTGTGTAACATTTTGCCGGAGAGTCGTAATAATAAGGGACATATTGTTCATCTTCCTTGTCCTTGTTCGGTCCGCCAACCAGAAAACCGGGTAAGGGATTGCCCGATCTGGAAAGACGGTGGTGTGGATAACGGGGAGGATTCGAACCAAACCTGGTTTGAAATGACTTGTTCATGGGGTTATTTCCATATATGTAATCCAGAATATTGTTGATTTTTTCAAGGTATTCGGATTCGGATGTCACCCTGTATGCATACGCAAACAAAATCCCGAAGTTGAGCAGAATCGAATTGGAGCCCCATATGAAGTGCTCCTCTTTCATGGGTATACCAAACACCCGGTCCTCGCGTGCCGTTTCGAGAGCCTCTTGCGCGTGAGCCGTTATGATGCTGTCACTCCTTACGGCAAGCTCCTCATCGGTTCTATGGTGGGAAAGAGAAAAGAATCCAAGCGGCGCCACATTGCTCCAGGATGCGGGAAAGCTATGCGCTCCACTATTTATATATTCATTTATTGTTTCCAGATACGCAGGCTCCCGGGTTGATATGTAGAGTTGAACAGCGGCATTGAAGAACTCATCCTCAAAGTCCAGATCGCTGTATGCGCCCGTGGGCACCCCAGGGGGATTGAAGAAAATAGTGTTCGGATTCTGCTCTGCCCATTGCCAGGCCCGTATCGCGGCTTCTTTAAGGGTATCCGCCTCAGAGCTGAAACCCGATTCGGCATACACCCGTGATGCCTGAGCCATGACGGAAGCGAAGTTGAGTGTCGCGGATGTCGATTTCTTAAACACATACCGCGGATCTTCCGCATAGTCGGGATAAGCCATCGGGGCAAATTCCAGTGCGGTGATCTTATGAAAAACACCACCGTCTTCATCCTGCATGGTTTTGAGCCAGTCGAGTTCATAGCCTACCTCATCAAGCAAATCACTCTTGTCGTTGCGCTTTTCCGGTATATTCAAGAAGCCGTCCGTGACATAATCGGGGTACATTTCATGAAAGGAAAGAAGCGTATTGACGGTAATGCCGGCGCTTACCACATACTTGCCGTAATCTCCCGCATCGTACCATCCCCCCATGGAAAATAATGTACCGGTCTTGTCCGTGGATTCGTGATACACACAGGCGGTATCCTGGAAATGCCCGGCGGGGATGGTAAATTCTTCACTAAATGGTACTCCTTTGGCGTATGAGCTTCGCTGATAATAAAAAGCTTTCATGGCCGCTTTGAATGGTTCCGTGTACAGATCATCCTTAATTGAAAAGGGATAGGTGAATCCGTAATCTTTCATAATTATGTAGTAATTTCCCTCTTCACTGATACGACTTATGTCTACGGTCGCAAAGGTATCTTCGGAAAGTTCGTGATATACGAAGGAGGTTGCGGTCAAATGCATAGTGTCGATACGCTGATTGTTGTCCGCATTCATGAGGTAGCTTAATCCGCTCCCTGTGTCCCGCACTGTCAAACGCTTAACGGATGATGGCGTGAAACCGATTTGATTACTCGCTATTTTTTCTCTCGTGCCGGCTCCCGGTTCCGAAACCGACAATGTACGAATAGCGCTGCAGGTGTTTCCAGACTCATCGCTTCCCGTGTACAGCAGTTCATAGATACCCGGAACCTCTGAATCGAGACTGTCCCCCTTAACCGTTATTGTCGCATGCCCCAGAAACCCCTCCCTCGAATCATAGACACGCACCTCATACGATTCGGGAGAATATTCCTCTCCTACTGACAGATAAATTGTATCCCCGGTCCATACCTCATCGGATAAAAAATTATAAAAGTATGGCGGAACGGTGTCGGGAATAATGAATCCGGTTTTGTGCAATGAGACGCTGTCAAAGCAAACTTCACCGGTCATATCACCCATATCGAAAGCCAGCCGCATATTGCTCAGTGAGGCCTGGGGAATGAAGGTGTGACGAATCCATTTTTTCTGAAAAAGCGTATCCTTGAAGATAAACTGTGTTTCGTACGGTTCGGTATTTCCGCCTATCACACTGTACATAGTACGCGGCTGGTTGGCCTCCACAAGGTATGCAATCTCATACTCATGACCTTCGGTTAGTCTGGGCAGGTCCTGCATAAGATGTACCTCCCACCCGCTGTCTCCGGGTGCGGTTACATTTACGCAGTATACGCCGTCCTCGCTCCAGTCACGAGTGGCAGCTGCCGATCCGCGGCCATAGACTTCAAAATCCCATTCGGTGTAATCTCTGGGCAGAAAACCTCCACAGCGTAGGAGATTGGTGGAATCCTGCGCGAGGAGAATCGACGGAAGAAGTAAATAAGCTAAAATAAGGACCAATCGGCTGGTAAGGAGTTTTACGATGGGCATAACGGGTTCCCTTTCATGTGTCCGAGGAGTCTTATAGGTAAAATACACTTTTATTCGTGAAATCAGATCAGCTGCTTTTCAGTAGGTTTGTGGTCCATGACTGATGCTGAAGTGAGTCGCTTTTCTTTTCTTGCGTAAATATAAATCCTGTTGATTATATCCATGCAAAAGATTGTGTTTTGGTGTTATTCCGAATCTATCTCTCCCGCTATGGGAATTGGCCCTCGCAATGGGGATAGGCCTCGCAATGGGGATAGGCCCTCGCAATGGGGACACCCACAAGGGGTGTCCGTACTGCGAGAGAGGGGAAAAATGGAGGTGGGTTTTGCTCAAAGATCTTCTATATCTTAGTATAAATCATCACCCATCAATCGATTTCATTCGGAAGACTCATATACTCTCATTCTTTTGGGAGCACGTTCTATTTTATTACAAACGACTGCTTGTAACACACTCTCCTTGTCCGAGTTAATATGTTTGCTCTATTTAATAATCGGTGTTGCGATCTGAACCAAAAATTCTCCGGAGTCATGGATCCACGTGTCACAGTTGTTTTTATTTTGATCCTGGCATACGCCGCGATTTCAAAGCCTCTGGTCTTATCCGATCACTTTAATAAATACCTTGCTGGCCCCTCTTTATCTGTTCTGGAAGACAAATCCAAAGCAATAGAAATCGAGCAGATTCTTTCTGCAAATGAGATGTTTGAGTTTAAACCGGCATCACGATTAGCGCCCAACATGGGCTTTTCACATTCGGCTTTCTGGATCCGAATGGTGATGCAGGATTCTTCCCTGCACAATCGTGAGTGGGTCGTGGATCTTGCCATGCCCTCTCTTCATAAGGTGGATTTTTTTGTAGTCGGAGACGGACAGATAATCGATCGGTTCACAACCGGCTTTCTCAGAGACAAGAAAACATGCCCGACCCCGTTTCGCAACCCCTCCATCGAGCTTCAAACCAAGTGGGGAACGGAAACGACTGTATTCGCCCGCGTGGAAAGTCAGACTCCGGTAGCACTGCCGCTGACAGTTCGCACCAAAGATGCATACATTGAGTATGATCGGCAGCGAGACTTCTTTCTTGGGTTTTATTTCGGTATCCTCCTGATCATGGCCGTTTACCATCTCTACCTGTTTTTTTCGACCGGCGACAGAAGTTATCTATGGATGATGATGTTCACGCTGTGTTTTGGGTTAGGCCAGATGAGTGCTTCCTACGGTTTCTTACGCGACTGGGGATTTACCAATCTTAACAAAATTTTAGACCTGTTGCATATAATCAATTATTTCGCCGCGTTTTACGCCGTTTTGGTATCGCGAAGCATGGTGCAATCACAGAAGTTTGCTCCGCGATGTGACCTGGTTTTAAAAACATACCTTATTGTAACCGCTTCCCTGGCGCTGCTTTCACCTCTTTTCAGTTTCATACTGGCCGGACGCATACTGGTGGTGCTTAGCATCCTCCCCCTACCGCTTCTGATTTACGCGGCGATAATTGCACACGGAAATGATCATCGCCCGGCTCTTTATTACCTTATTGCCGCCACTGTTTTTATCGCAGGAATCGCCACTTATAATATGATGTACGGATTCAGTTTCATACCTTTTAATGAGATTTTATTCTTTCTACCAAACATCACCCTCATTCTGACACTTGGTCTATTTTCAATCGGCCTGGCGGATCGAATAAAAACTCTTACACGAGAAAGAGAAAAGGCCCGAAAGCAATCGGTAATACATTTAGGCGAAAAGTTAAAGGTGCAGAAAGCCAAGTCAGCTCTGGAGCGGGAGCTGGAGCTGGCGAGAAAGATGGAGGCGGTCGGGCGTATTCTAAGCGGTGTATCACACGACATGAACAATCTTATCGATCCGATTCGTACCTATGCACTCCAAATTCAAAAAGAGTGCCTCAATATCCAACACCTATCCAGACATGCAAACCTTCTGGTCGAAGCGGCGGAGCGTCTAAAAGATCTTTCCGTAAATCTTGTTAAGATGTCACTTAATCAACCAAACGAGCTTACCATAATTGATTTAAACTCCAAGATCGATCAGATAGCATCACTACTAAAGCATTCCGTACCCATGGGTGTTAGGCTGACGGTAAAAAAATGTGATCACAACCCCAAGATCACCGCGGATATGGGCATGCTGTTTAGTTCGGTGCTCAACATCGGTATCAATGCCGTTGATGCCATGCCCAAGGGCGGGATTGTACGAATAGAGACAGGTCTGGCCAAAATAAGCGCCAACGATCCGATGCTTCACAAATTCAAAATTTCCGACGGGACTTATGCAACGGTAAGCGTGATCGATACAGGAACCGGCATTTCACAAGAGGAACTGAATCACATATTCGAGCCGTTTTACACGACAAAAGCATCGAATGAAGGCAGCGGACTGGGTCTTGCCAACGTGTACTCATGCATGAAAGCACATGGTGGAGGTATAAAAATTCAAAGCAGGCCGGGAGGACCAACCGAAGTCACACTTTTTTTCCCACTCTGCAGACGCGGTCTTTCAAACAGTCAGGAATCGAGAATCGGAGAGATACCCAGACGAGTCCGGCCTGAAATGCCGCTTTCGGACGTCTCGGGTTATTTGACACTCCTTGAAGAATAGCGCCCCCAAAAACATGCGCGTCAATCCACCTTTCCCACCATGCACATGATGTTGGCGCATTCGCTAAATCCTTGCACTTCGTAAAATCCGCGTGCCGGGAACTGCTTGTGAGTCATAAGAAGTATGGTCTTTACACCACGGAAGCGCAATGTTTCCCTCAGCCTGTTTATAAGGCGCGTACCGACTTTCCTGTTGTGGTATTTGGTATCGACAAACATTTCGTGGAGAAAGAATTCATCCCCGGCCCACCATCTGTTTATATTTCCGAAAATGCATCCAATTAGTTTGTCGGAGATTTCGGCTTTCACTCCCACGAATCCGGCGGATCGACAGAAATCGGACAGGAAGTCGAAGGCATCCTGAGTTGAGGCCCATTTATCATTCCACGGCGGTGCATTGAAAACACTAACGAACAGCTCCGAGCACCTCATCAGATCCGCTTCCACAATCTCGCCAAACGTTATTTCGTTCATGGATAAAAAGACTACCTTTAGTGAAATGTGAATAACCCGAGTCACCGGGTAACAGGGCAGCCGAGTATACGAGCAACCGATCGACCTCTTTTATTCCATTCCCGGGTTTTTATCTCCAAAAGATAACTCCCCACCGCAAGTGCTTTCAAATCATCCCTCAGATCCATCGCATGTGTACCTCGATCAAAGAAGCGTGAACGGAGGGAAGCGACTCTGCGCCCATGTAAATTGTAAATGTTTATGGAAACATTCGACGGCGTTTGAAGCGTAAAGCCGACGATAGTGCCTCTTTTGGTCATACCGGCGGCTCTTGAGAACTTCGCGTTTTGAGTGAGAACGACTTCGGCAGGTTCAATCAGTACTTTTGCGGCGGCATCCAGAAGCGGCTGCGTTCCGTCGCTTAGCATTCCCGCACCAAGTTCCCATATGATCGCTCCTCCGCAGCCGTTATCCTTACTGTATTGGGCCTTGAGTCTAATGGAGGTCGTATCGTCATAAGAGAAGTACTCTCCAACATTTGAAAGGCAGTAAGGTACCGCGGCCAGCGTATCCCAGTACCTGTTACAAGTGCCCTGCGCAATCATTTCGTTAACGGTTGAGTAGTGAATCATACCGGGACTGTTTTGTTCACCGGTTCCAGGACCGCTGTATACGGCTCCCGCTCCCCGACAGTCGGCAAACGTTCGGCCGTAGAATGCCATGCCTATATTGAGCTTCTCTTTTGGAATGCCTCGATTGGCATAGTATTTCACCGCCCGATCAACCGACCAGTTCTTATCCGCCCCATACCCGTAGAGCGGGCTGTTGTGCCATGCGGTATCGGATGGAATATTCGAAAGATTGTTCATTCGAGCTAATGAATAGTCATAGGTCATGATAGAGACATAATCCACATCGTCGATAAAATCCTCGATCAGAAAATTATCCCCATGATATGAAGATCCTGCGACGGCCAAGGTTATCAGCTTACGCTCCCCCTCCATGGCGTCGAGCGTGTCACGCAACTGGGCCAGAAGCAATACGAAGTTTTGCCCGTCCTGAGGTGTACCGTTGTGTTGGACATATCCTGGGTACTCCCAGTCTATATCTATACCGTCGAAATCATACTTTTCGATCAGAGCCCGGGCGCTGGAACAGAATTGTGATCGAGTTTGCGGCGATGCAGCCAGTTGAGGAAAATCGGAAGAGCCGGTCCAACCGCCCACCGAGGGCAGAACCTTAACCCCATGTTCGTGGGCGAGGGTAACAAGGTTGTTTCGTCCTGTAAGATTTTGGCTGTCCCCCCATGGATCGCTGGATATGATATTGCCGGTACCGTTTGAGTCGGGCAAAAAGAATGCGTATTGAATATGGGTGAGTTTATCGAATGGAATATCCTCTGGTTTGTATGGAATATCCCTGTATATACCCCAACTTGCGAAATAGCCGATAACGTTGGCAGCAGTTATTTGCATGGGAGTGAAAAAACATGATATCGTCAGAACCGATAGTATATTGATTTTCAGGAACTTCATAGTACTCTACCCCGACAGAATGATCGTTTGCTTCAAAAGGTGTTTCCATGAATATATCGCTTTAGAGGCTGTTTTGGAGAAAAAAGTTGGGCATAGGAGAGAAAAATTGAAGACCTGAAATTTTCACATAATATTTTCTTGTCTGAAAGAAGCACTCTTTTTGGTCGTATTATTTGGCTATCTCCTTTATTTTCTAATTCCTCGATTATTATTCCTTGTTTCTCCGGCTTTGCCGAACTCAGGCAAATCAATTTTAAAAACGGCCAAAAGAAACTTTTACTGATTGCCTCCGTCCTTTTTTCCGTCTACGATTTGTTAGGAATACGAATACCAAACCTGCTGACTAATCGCGCCAATTATTGTAAAATCTACTCATGATGTAGGAACGCGATTTACGCCGATACACTCATGGGGGCTTACCTGCAAACCACAGCCCGCCGACTCATATAAACCGGGCACTAGGTATCAAAAGAAATAAAGGAAATATTTTTTGACTGAAGAACATCTCACCGGCATGCTCAACAGTTTGAATCTGGCTTTTGCTCATCATCGCATAATCCTGGACGACAACATGATCCCCGTTGATTATGAGTTTCTGGAAATAAACGATGCTTTCGAGAGAGCCGTCGAACTGAACAAAGACGATATCGTTAACCGCACGGTTAAATGCATTTTCCCGCGAGAGCCGGTTTTAGCCCAATGGATTCGCCAATGCGGGAAGATAGCATTGGAGGGTGGACAAGAAGAATTTGAAACCTATTTCGAGTCTGCGGGCAAATGGTTCAAAGTAAGTGTGTACTCATCGGAGAAGTTTTATTTCTCTACGCTTCTTATGGATATATCCCTCCATAGACGCAAAGCCCTGGAACTTAAAAAAGCAGATTATGAGCTGAAGCAACAGAATCGGTTACAACAGATGATTGTGGATATTTCCTCTGCGTTCATAAACCTGTCGCAGTCGGAAATAGAGAGTACCATTCAGCTGTCTCTGGGTAAACTGGCGAAGTTTGTCGGAGCGGATAGATGCTACATTTTCGAATACGATTTGGAAAGAAGCATCTGCAGCAATACTTTCGAATGGTGCGGTAATGGAATAGAGCCTCAGATAGAGCGACTCCAAAATGTTTCGATATCAGATCTGCCACAGTGGCTAAACATCCATAGAAAAGGGAACATAGTGCATGTCCCGAATGTCTCCGAGTTGCCCTTGGGTAATCTTCGTCACATCCTCGAAAAACAGGGTATAAAAAGCCTTTTGACCGTACCGATGATGCGCAGGGGAGAGTGCCTCGGCTTTGTGGGATTCGACTCAGTACGCACATTTTATACCTATTCCGAAAAAGAAAAATCTCTGTTGACTATCTTTGCCGATATGCTGATTAACATTAGTCAGAGAAAACGGGTCGAAGAGGCACTACGAAAGAGTGAACAGTATTATCGATCTCTTATCAAAAGTATCCCCGATCTTGTCTTTGTTATGAGCAGGGAAGGAAAATTTCTTGACTATAAAGCAAATGCACCCGATCTGTACGTTTCTCCGGAGAAGTTTCTGGGAAAGAGTTACAAGCAGATACTGCCGCCGGACATAGTGGAGTTATTTGAATCTGCCTTAACCAAATCGTTTGAGATAAACGATCTTGTAGAATTTGACTACTCATTGCCTGTTGATGAAATCACACAGTACTTCAGGGGCAGAATAGTTCCCCTGGACATAGATAAGTTGGTTTTTTTCGTCAGAAACGATACGGCTCGCACAATGGCTGAAAAGCGGCTTAACCACAGCTACCGGCAACTTCTCGAGACCAAAAAGCAGGCTGAGGAGGCAAACAGGGCAAAGAGTGAGTTTCTGGCCAACATGAGCCACGAAATTAGAACACCGTTAAACGGTGTGATAGGTTTTACCGATCTTCTCCAAAAGACACCACTTTCGCCTGTCCAGAAACAGTATGTTGAAAACGCAAACGCATCAGGACACACTCTTCTTGGTATTATCAACGACATACTTGACTTCTCCAAGATCGAAGCCGGGATGATGGAACTCGAGAGGGTGAAAGCCGATATCGTGGAGCTGCTTCAAAACAGCGTTGATATAATCAAATATGCCGCGGGAGAAAAGAAACTTGAGGTGCTGCTGGACATCGATTCGGAGATGCCTCGTTTTGCTGTTATCGATCCGGTTCGTTTGAAGCAGATTCTGGCCAATCTCTTAAGCAATGCAGTTAAGTTTACCCATCGGGGTGAAGTTGAATTGAAAGTAGCATACAAGGAGAGCGCAAGCGGCAGGGGAACATTTTTCTTTTCGGTCCGCGATACAGGCATAGGAATATCAGAGGAGCAGAAAACACGGCTCTTTAAGGCTTTTGCTCAGGCTGACAGTACGACTACCCGTAAGTTTGGCGGGACTGGACTGGGGCTTATCATTTCGCAGATGATAGCCGAAAAGATGGGCGGTACGATAAACATAGAAAGCTGTCCTGGAGAGGGATCAATTTTCCATTTCAGCATCACAACCGATGTGGAGTATGGTGAAAAATCGGACATCTCTGAATTAAGATCAATTAAAAGATGCCTTGTTATTGACGACAACGACAGCAATCGAACGATTTTTGAGCACATTCTTACCAGCTGGAATATAGCCTTTACCGGTTGTGACAACGGCCGCGATGCGGTAGAAGTTATCCAGACATCCAAGCCCTACGATGTCATAATCGTTGATTATCATATGCCTGATCTTGACGGGATTGAGACAATCACACTTATCAGGGAGAAGCTCAAGCTGACTCCACAAAACCAGCCGATAATTTTGCTGCATTCCTCATCGGATGATTTAGCGCTGCACAAAAAATGTGATGAACTTGGGATAAGGTTCAGACTTACAAAACCGGTCAAGTCCGACGACCTGTTTTCGTATCTTTGCAGCGTACATTCTCCCAGGCCGCGGGAGGACAGACATGAGTCAATATCAATAAATACCACAAAACATGCTACCTTCGGTACTCAGAATATGACTATTTTGATTGCCGAAGATGTTATGATGAATATGATGCTTGTGAAGGCACTCATCTCAAAGCTCTTACCCCATGCCGATATTATAGAGGCTCAAAACGGGGGTGAGGCGGTGGAGCTATTCCAATCGAAACGGCCGGATATCGTATTGATGGATATACAAATGCCGGTTATGGACGGAATAGATGCGGCGAAAAAGATCAGAAGAATGGAAGAACACAGCCATAAACGCGCTCCGATAGTCGCACTTACAGCCGGAGCCTTAAAAGAGGAGAGAGAAAAATGCCTGCTTGCTGGAATGGATGATTTCCTGACCAAACCAATCGATCCGGAGAAGGTAAGAGAATTGTTCAGCAAATATGTGAAGGATTAGTTCCGATGGAGTGCTACTGCGTTTTATCCGACTGGCTCTCCACGATCTTTTTCTGGATATCCGCACCGGCTTCAAGCTCCGCCTGAGCATCCACAACATCCCGGTTAACAAGCACCAAAGCCTCGTGCATCCGCTCCGAAAGCACCGGATCATCAAGCGTATCACGTAATGTGCGCAGCAGCTGTACGGTCATACGAAGCAGCCGAATCATGTCACCCTCTGGAACTCTGAACGCTTCCAGATCCTTTAAACTGCAGCCGTTTGCCCAGGCAAACACGGGAGCGGCGTAAGTCAGGTCCATTTCGGGAATTGGTGCCAGGATGTTAAATTTCATCTCCATCTTACGAAGCTTCTCGATCACTTTCTGTGCCTTGAAACTGAGACGAAAATCGCTGACTACTTTCTTTTTACGCGAACTCTCCTCGGTGATAAGTCCGGCTAAAACCACAGGAAGATGGGGTACCGAGCACTCGTCGAATGCCCGCGAGTAGTAAAGCTCCGCCGTCTGAATTTCATAACCGCTGACAGCCACGGCAAGTTTTCCCTTATCGGTAAGATCGGTATCTTTCAGAAAACCGGCCGCCTGAAGGAATCTCACCCGACTTCGAATCTGCTCTTCCTGGTGCCGATAAGCCTTGGTCAAGGAGAAACTGCCGTTTCTATAGTTGGAGAGGCTCTTACGAAATATCTCATATGCTCCTTCACCGAACTGACTATACAAAGAGAGGATAGTGGAGTAGCTTGCGAGAAAGCGGCTTTTAATTCTTTCGTTTGGCCCGTAGAGTATCCGATCCAGCTCCTTTGGATCGGCCGCCTCGGGTATTATAAGAGAGTAAACATGCCCGATCTCATCCATCCCCCGCCTTCCGGCACGACCGGCCATCTGATGGTACTGGCGGGTCATCAGATATGAAAAATCAACTCCGTCAAACTTCTCAAGCTCATCGAAAATCACCGCCCCGGCAGGCATGTTTATACCCAGCGCAAAGGTCTCGGTGCAAAAAAGAAGCTTTATGAGTCCGGTGGTAAACAGACGTTCCACAATCTCCTTGGCGGCCGGAAGAATTCCGGCATGATGGTATGCAACTCCCGCCTCCCAAAGACTTCGCATCCGGCCCAGACGATCGTAGTCCTGAAGGTTGTATTGGGTTACAAGATCGTCAACCATCTCCTTGAGACGCTGTTGCTCCTCCACGGTAAGAAGGGCAAGCCTGGTATTTTTCTCTGCATTACGCTCGCAGGCTTTGCGGTTGAAACAGAAGTAGAGGGTTGGCAGATGACCGTTTTTTATTACATGCTGCACGATTCGCCTGGGTGAGGGCTTCTGTCTGAGGAATTTCTTTCGCTCAGAAGGTTTTTTCTTGAATTTCTTGCGAACGCCGCGCAAAGTTATCAGACCGTACTTGGCGCTGAAAAGTTGGTGACGAAGCGGCACCGGGCGCTGAATCTCTTTTATGACTGTGAATTGCGTGTCCCTCACGTTCTCCATCCATCCGGTTAGTTCCTCCAGATTGGGCACAGTCGCACTAAGACACATGAATCGAATCTCCTGGGGGGCAAGAATTATACTCTCCTCCCAAACCGTACCCCTGTCAGGATCGTCCAGGTAATGTATCTCGTCGAAAATCACATAGTATATATCGTTAAGTCGAGGAGAATTTTCCAAAATCAGGTTACGAAAGATTTCGGTTGTCATGATAAGCAGAGGCGCATCCTGGTTTATTGTAACATCCCCGGTCTGAATGCCTACGATCTCATCACCGAAACGGGCGCGAAAGTCGCGGTACTTCTGGTTGGACAGCGCCTTTATGGGTGCCGTATAAATAACGCGTTTTTCTTTTTCCAGCGAAACATCAACCGCATACTCCGCAATCAGGGTTTTACCGCATCCCGTAGGGGCAGCGACTATGAGTGAGTGGCCGTTTTTAATTGCTTCAACCGCCTGCTCCTGAAATGAATCAAGAACCAATCCCTGATAAACCATGAACTCTCCCTAAAAATTAAACCATTCCATTCAGCGCATATAGTGATCAAATATATGTTACTGAATTGACGATCAGCAGCTATTGTCGGCATTTTCGTTCAGATTAGTCTCTATGACCAACTCATTCATTCTTATCCACAACGCGATAGTCGGGCATTTTTAAGATTTCTTCGCTGCCGTTGCCCAGCTGATCTATAAGGCTGATTACCGATTGTAACTTCTGGAATCCGGTAATCATATCATTGGAATAGGAGTAACGTTTTCTGCTGTTTTGGGGCTCTTTGCCCAGAAGCCTTTCCAATAACCCCTTTGGAGGAGGAATACGAAGAAGCCGGATCGGCTGTTGCTCACCGATACCTGCGGCTTTCTTGGTAAGCATTATTGCCTCATAGAAACCACCCAGCTCATCCACAAGACCAAGCCGCCCGGCATCCTTGCCGCTCCAGATTCTGCCTTGTGCGATATTGTCGACCGAATCGAACGAAAGATTGCGCCCCTGAGCCGCCTTTTCTACGAAATCCCTGTAGGCATCATCCAGAAACTGCTGAACTCTGCCCCACTGCTCCTTGGTATAAGGCTGAGTTTGGCTCCATATGGTGCTGTTTTCGCTGGTGTGAAGCTCGTCCCAGTTAACTCCAAGCTTCTGCCAAAAACCCCGCGTAACCACTTTCCCCGCAATCACACCGATCGAGCCGGTGATAGTTGCGCCCTGAGCAACAATCTTGTTGGCGGGCATGGCGACATAGTAGCCTCCAGAACCGGCCACACTTCCCATCGAAACGATCACCGGTTTCTTCTCCCCTGCCCTTTTGACTTCACGCCAGATCGCATCCGATGCAACATAGGACCCCCCCGGGCTGTTTACACGAAAGAGGATGGCTTTTACTTTTTTGTTTTCCGCAGCGGCCCGGAATGCAGCGATGATAGTCTCAGAGCCCATGGAAAACTCCCCGGAAACCGGAGAATAGGAGTTTTCTCCCTGACGGATCGTACCTACACCGTAAATGAGAGCCACGGTTTTACCCTTGCCGAAAGAACTGCCCGCCCTTTTCAGATAAGGTCCGGTGTAGAGGAATTTGGCCTTGTCTCCAAACGACTCACGAGCGATATCATAAGCCTGATCCTGATACACAAGCCCGTCGACAAGCTTCTCGTCGTATGCCTGCCCGGCCGAAAGCATTCCACTGTCGGCCAGCTGTTCGACATGCGCCGGTTCCAGCCCGCGGCTCTTTGCCGTCTGATCTACCACCTGAGTGAACAAACTGCTCAAAACAGCCCTGGAAGCTTCCCTGTGAGGCTCGATAAACTTCTCTTGAGTAAGCGTATATACGGCACTTTTATATTTTCCACGATGACCAAGCTGAGGCTGCACATCAAGTTTCCCAAGCGTTCCTTTCAAAAAAGGTGAACGCATTATCAGTCCTGAAAAGCCGATTGTTCCGGAGGGTTGAAGGTAAATGCTGTCGAATGCGGTGGCCAGATAATATACCGCTGTCCCCTGGCTGAACTCACCGAATGTCTCGGCGAAAACGATTGCTTTTTTTCCCGTTCGGCGAAAACGCTCCACCGCATCGCGAATCTCCTGAATGTGAGCAAGACTCATGTTGGATGAGCCCACACGCGCAATAACACCCTTGACCCGTTTATCATCACCCGCCCGCTCAAAAGCATCCACAATTTGCAGTATGGTGGGCTTCCCCCCACCCGTCAGACGTGAGGCGGGAGTGTGAGGTTGAATCTCGGTAACACCGCTTCGAAGGTCAACTTCCAGCAGCGTGGTGGACGGTACCCGGTTTCGAGACAAGCGACTGAAAAATCCCCATGCAAACAGGATAATCATCAAAATGACCGTAAAGGCACCAATAATCGAAAATATTCGTCCAAGCAAAGTCATACAGCCTCCTCAAAAATATGAGTAGTCTTCGTATGCAATAAACATGCCGTCAATAATCCATCTCTGAAAAGGTGCGGCTGGGCTATTTGACTTTGACATTTACGATCAGAACGATTGAGCCGATTATGGAAACGGCGGCAAATGTCGGTATAATAAAGATAACCGGGATGATAGAGTAACCGGCCATGCCCATGGCGATAATCTTGGCTGTAAGAGCAAGCATAAGAAGCGATAAAAACACATAGTAAACGGGACCAAGCATGAACCCAAATGGTGTTTTCCCCATCAGCAGGATTCCTGTAAGCGCCGACAGAGGAAGAAGAAGTGCAAGGTCCAGCCCCTGAACGATCAGTGTCGTGTAGTGCTCCAGTTGAGCAGGATAAATCGTACCCTGAACAAGTGGCGGCACAACGATACTCAGCCAGAGCAGTGCGACTGCAGATGCATTTAGCACCAGGAAAATACCCAGGAATAAAGTCGGTGTTTTCTCGCTGAAAACGGGGGGCACAGTCCTGGGAGTAAACGAGAGCATAGTGATTGAGAAAGCGAAAAAAGATAGGCCAAGCAGGGATACATATACGAGAAAAAGGCTGTTGAATGCTCCCATCGTAGTATAGAAAAGATAGGTCACCAGAAAATATCCAAGTGTACCGGCAAAAACAAATTTTGCCTTCAACGAACCTTTCATGGTAAAGAAAAGCGCTGCCAACAAAAGCGGTACCGCAACAAAAACCGTTACGTAATCCTGTGCGATCCCCTGCACCGCCACTTCGGCCGACATATGTCGATATATACCTTTGCCGTAGATGACTACAGTCTTGCCTCGAACCGATTCGTGCTCAAAGGCGCCCGGGCCCTGGTTCGAAACGATACCCATAACTCCCGCGCCGGTCGCTAAAACCGCTATAAATAAACTTAAGACCGAAACAGTTCTTATCTGTTGCATAGAGAAAGCTCCGAAAAAACCTTTAAGTAGAATCGATCACCAAGGTATGAAGCAAATACTAAACCCGGTCGGTTAATCGATTGCTCGGTTACCTGGGTCTATTAGAGATGGTGTGTTCATAAGTACTTGATGCTTAGAACCCTGACTCTAATCAGCTTCTGTGACCGATATCCTTTAGTTTACGAGAGAGATTTGATTGAGCCATGCCGATTTCACGGGCTGTGGCCGTTATATTTCCGTTGTTTCTGTCCAGTGCCGTTTTAAGATATTCTCTCTCAAAAGCCGCTTTCGCATCCTTGAAATCCATATCAAAATACTCCGTATTCACGGCCAAACCCCCATCCGGCATCATGGATTGGGAAGTTGCCCTGGATATCGAAGTAATACTACCGTCAAGAACTTGAGCCGCGTCGATAGCCGCCGTATCGCAATAAACCGCCAGTCTTGTAACGACGTGTTTAAGCTCTCTTACGTTTCCCGGATAGTCCATCGATTTGAGTGCATCGTGCGCATCAGGGGTAAAGTACTTGGGCGTACCCAGATCCTGTGAAATTGCCGACAGAAAGAAATCTGCCAACAGCGGGATGTCTTCTTTTCTAACATCCAGACCGGGAACTCTGAGCACAAATGCATTTATACGATACCACAGATCATGTCGAAACTCTCCGTGACTGACAAGCTCCTCGAGGTTTTTATGTGTAGCGCACACAAGCCTTACATCCACTTTCACAGGAATATTACTTCCCAGTCGAGTCAATTCTCCATTTTCAAGCACGCGTAAAACCTTTGCCTGTACCTGAAGATCCATATCGCCGATTTCGTCCAAAAAAAGTGTTCCGCCGTGAGCCTGTTCTATTACACCGATACGCTTTCTATCGGCGCCGGTAAATGCTCCTTTTTCGTGGCCGAACAGCTCGTCTTCGGCAAGGGTGGTCGGCATGGATGCCGCGTTGGTTACTACAAAAGGACCGCCGCAGCGCGGTCCCTGGAAATGGACAAATCGAGCAAGGAGGTCTTTACCCGCCCCGCTGGGCCCGATGATTGCCACCGGCTCGCGAACGGTTGCCAGACGCGCGGCCTGTTGATAAAGAATTCGCATGGCCTCCGAACGGTAGATCGGCTGAGGTGATGAACCGCTCTGTTGCTCGGCAATCTGCTTCCTTAGTCTGATTCCCTCCATAACATTACGAACGCAGGTTCGTACCTGAAGAAGACGCAACGGTTTCTCCAGAAAATCGTGCGCCCCGTACTTAAACGCCTCCGCCGCCAGAGAAACGGTGCCAAATCCGGTGATCATCACAACCGGAAGCTGCGGCCGGTTCTGTTTTAGCCGTTTGAGCACCTCTATTCCGTTATCGGCTCCAAGCTTGATATCCAGGATTACCATGTCGGTATCGGGAGAGACTCTTGCAAAAGCCTGATCGCCGTCGTTTGCGACATCGACATCGTAGCCGTCCTCGGTAAAAATCTCATGAAGCGATTCGCAAATATCCTTTTCATCATCAACAACCAAGATTCTCATAACAGTCTCCCTCGTAAACGGTAGCTCCACTCATGTACACTGTTTGATATTCCGGGACGAGAATTCGCTGCTGAGGCAGTTATCGGCCCCCTCATCCGGATGCATAAATTCTATCGTGATCAAAGTTCCATGATCGTTTGATTTATAAAAGGATTCCAACCGGATTTGCGCACTCATCGACTCCAGTAATCTTTTGACTACAGGCAGTCCCAAACCGGTTCCCCCCTTTTTGAATGTCTCATAAGGAATCCAAATTCTTTCGAGGTTTTGCGGGGCTATTCCGGTTCCGTTATCTCGTATCTTAATGATTGTGCTTTGGCCGTTTTCTTCTATGACAGCGGTTATCCGATCCGCATCCGCTTCCGATGCATTTTTCCATATGTTAAGAAATACCTGATTCAGCATAAAAGGATCCGCGGGTATGACCGCACGCCCCTCGAGCCGAGTTTTGATAGTAGAGTTCATTCCATCCGCTACCGTTTTTATGCATTCATAAAGATTTGTAGGCCTGATCTGAGGCTCAGGTTCTCTGGCAAAGGAGCGAAAATCGTTGACCAGCCGTTCAAGATTAGTGACCTGTGAAGAAATCCTCCGAACGAAGCGATCGAGATCCTGGTTGGTGATTGCCGCATTGAGAATCACCTTCTCCTGAATCCTGTCGAGGGTTAACTGTATGGGGGTGAGTGGGTTTTTTATCTCATGGGCCATAACCCTGGCTATGTCACGCCAGGCGGTTTCCATTCCCTGGGCTTTTGCCTTTCCCCGAAGTTTTTCCAGCTCATCCTGCATGGCGGCCATATTGGTCTGAAGCACTCCGAGCGCTCCCCCCGCATCTCCTACGATGGACGCCTTGCTGCCCCGGCCGATAAGAGCGGCCGCTTCGGACAGCTCCCTGAGTGGCCGTGTGAGGCGCCGGGCGCTCCAGGTGGCCACTATGAGCAAAGTGACAAAAAGTATAAGGGCATAGCTGAAAATGGCACGGCTCTGTTCAGACACTATTATGGGGATAATGGCCTGCCATTGACGGTTGCGCCGAATGCGGCTGACTACGGCCGTATCCACCTGACCGTCCGATCCGCTCAAATGCTGACGAAGAAGCGGCTCCAGACCGGGATCGACACTCTGATCGAGGGTGTTTTGCAAACGTCCAATATAAATGCGCTGCATAGGCCATGCAAATGCCAGCAGAACAATCGCCGCAAGTATCAGTATGCGCCATTCGATTTCGAGCTTATGAAAGGGAGTCTTCATTTAGTCAACTGCTTTCCGGGCTCAATGATACAGCTTACCTTTTCCCGCCCCCATATCCTGCTCATGTCTACAAGTCGGTCCAGCTGTTCGGCATGACTGGGCAATATCTCAGCCTCGACACGGCAAACAGAGGTACCGCCCGAAACTACCGTATTCCATCGGCAAAAATCTCTGAGCGCCAGCAGGATCATGGGATACTTCTTGGATTCAATTACTTCATGAGAAGAGGAGTCGGAAAAGGAATAGGTGAAGTCCACAACGTTGAATCGCAGGGTACGGAAAAAATGTGACGTATCCTGCCGGTCGGAGGTTGTGCTCATTCGATAGCGCAACGGAATACCGGCATCAACCAGCTGCTCCATCCGGCGATTCCATGCTATTTCCATTCTGCATTCTATTATGTAGTGGTTCTCGGCGCGACTGATCTCTACCGGTTTTATAAACGCCTGATCGTTACCAGGGGATATCCAGTGAGTAAAGAAGAGCAGCAGTCCGAGTATTCCGTCTCTTACAGGATCCATACAGGCTCAATTATATTTCCCGATTATTGTTCTATCCGATGTTTCCTAAAATTATACGGAGTCGAATGCCGGGGGATGCAACAAGAAAGCTTTTTAGCCCCGGTGCACCAAAGCCGTTTACCGAAACCGCAAAGAAAGCGTTCACATCGGCCCCAAGATGAACCCAGGGAAACACGGTATAAGTGAATCCGCCGTGAAGCTCGATGCCAAACAACGAAGCTTTCGCAACATCTGTATCATCCATATTAGTCCACAAGTTAAGGAACGCGGAAGGATTTGCGGATGAAGTGAAATCTCTCTTTACCTTTATGCTGCCGAAACTGATCATTCCTCCTGTCAGAAAATTAAACTGATCGCGCACAAATGACCTCTCCAGAAGCAGTCCTCCGATACTGTACTCCACACCTATCATGGCCACTTCCTTGCGGTCGGGATCAGCACTGTCGGGTGCACTGTATGGGGCGCTGCTGAAACTGAGAAGTCCGCTCCACCTACCTCCTCCGATTCTTACTCCGTTACCCAGCCCGCCGTAACCCAGCCATCCCGACATTATAACCGGTGTGTAGCCGTCGTGAAGGTCGGGGAATCTTTTCTTACCCAAAATATTGTCGCTTCTGATCAAATCTACAACAGGCTCAAGATCAAAAGCCATCATGCCGGGAGTCCATCCTCCTCCACCCCCATAACCCTGCACTCTTGATTTGGCTATGGTTTGTGCCCCCCTGTCCATCAGCCTGCTTATATCAATTGGTCCAATATGACTGCCTCTTTTTTCGCAGCCCTCTGAGTCTTCATCTCCCTTACTTTCGGTTGGCCCAGCGGCCTCTCCGTCTTTTCTTCGCCCCTTAATCAGAATCAAAGTATCATCTCTGGACTGAATGAGGAATGCAGGCGAATCGTCATACTCCTTGCCCCCGGATGCCCCGGAGGCAATGGTATCCTGTTGTTGTTCGCCCCCGGTTTTTTTTGTGACGGTATTCGCCTTTGTCGATTGAACTTTTTGGCTGTCTGATTCCAAAAGCTCAACGGCGGTCGTGTCCGTAAATTCATTTTGAGAAGTGGAGTCGGAAGCAAACGATACCGAAGCTGTCAGAAACACCCCGAACAGGACAATGTAAAAATGGGAATTCATTGATTCTCCTTTATAGACTCATGCCGTCTTGCGCTATCCGGCGTTACCGAACATTAGACGAAAGCGAAACGAACTGTTGTTAGCCCAGAAACTACCATATCCATACCCAAAACCCACAGATGAGTACATCCAGATCAGCGATGCATCCGCCCCGACATGCAGCCAGGGAAGAATCGAATAGGTAACTCCCGTGTGGACATCAAACATCCAGCATGGAGCCGCGGCTACGGGGAGTTGATCATCATTGCTTTTTTCATAGCTGGTGGTGTCGCTCTCATAGTTTCTAAAGGCGCTGCCGTTTTGAGCGGCGTAGGTGTCGTTTATGACCACATACACTCCACCTCCGACCAATCCTCCCACATGCAGATTCAACTCCCCCATCTGGAATGCTTTGTCGGCCAGGAAACCGGCGTGTGGAATGATAACATGGAGTGTAGATATCGAATCGGAGACTGAATCGGGCGCGTTTGCGTGTCTGAACGGTTTACTTTGAAACTGTTTGTAGGCAACCCAACCACCAAAGCCGATACGGGCAGTATGTGGAGGCCCGCCGTATCCAAGCAGGCCGAGTTGTATCGCGTTCCTGTCTTCGAAATCGAAAGTCTTGTTTTTAAGCAAGGTATCTCTTGCCGCCAGCTCTTCCAGTGGTGAGGTATCGAGACGCAATACACCAAAACTCAAGCCGCCGGCCCCCACGACCTGTGGAATTTGGTCATATTTCTCATCAGCTAACCCTAACCCCGCAATGCAAAAAACAGTTGTAAGGGTTAAGGTGAAAATTTTTTGGACCATCTTGTCCTCCTGACATTGTATTTGGTTCTATCGACGCTCAACGATGCTCAGTACCATTTACAAAGCTTGTGCCAATACTTACCCGCCTACATAAGCAGTTGTAATCCTGGAATATACATAGTCGGCCAACTGCCTCGGCAAAAAGTTGTATATCACCCGCATATATCTTGATGATATAGAAAAGTATATCACGGGGATATGAGATTGTAAACAGAGGTGAGTTGCAATATCACCGAATCATTTCTTTTACGTCATTCTCTGGCATTTTCATTGCGTCTTTTAATCCTATTGTTTGCGGTATTTGAGAAAGGAGGAAGTCGATGTTTAAAGGACGAGCATTTTATGCAGGAGTCATAGGCGGGATAATAATGAGCTTGCTCATGGCATTGGTTCGGATGATGGGATTGCCTGTAAATATAGGGATGACCCTTGGAACGATGTTTGGTCTGGCGCCCGGCGTGGGCACCTGGCTTTTGGGCTTTATCATTCATCTGGCGATTTCGGGGCTTATAGGAATGGCATATGGTGCAGGTTTTGAGTATCTATCGCACCGCGCCGGTGTATGGATGGGGTTTGGATTTGCCTTGATCCATACCCTGATTGCCGGATTTTTGTTTGGACTTCTTCCGGCGATTCACCCGATGATGCCGGAGATGGTTACACCTCCGGGCATCTTCCTGTCAAACCTGGGTACGGCCGGAGTAGTGGGTTTTTTCATCCTTCACCTGACTTTCGGCGGTGTTGTCGGAGCGGTATACAAACCCGTTCGTCACACTCATGTTGCACATACCAAAGCGGTGTGAGAGACGGCAACCTGAATATAGGCGACCTTTTTTAGGGGTCGCTTATGAATGTTTGGCCCGGAATGTGAGTAGAGACTATTAGCCGGGAGAGGATCAACCGGAGGGCTAATACTGGATTCCGATAAAGAATCCGGGCCAGTTGTCCCGCCAGATTTTGCCTTGATGGGATTGATCGAATAGGAAGGAGGGCAGCAAGGATCGGTTATCCGAATTTGTGTTCCGAAAAGCTATTCCCCCGAAAAGAGAGTATTTCTTACCGATACGAATCCCGGCACCAAGGCGCAGGCGAAAAAGCAGAAACATACTCTGTGGATCGAAAGTTGTGGCGGTTCGCAGCTGAGCGAGCGCATCTATGGTAGTGTACAGTCGTTTGAATTTAAGCTGACGCCCGATACCGTAACCGGCGGCTATACGCCTAACCGAGGTTTTCTTTACCATGCAGCCAAGCGTGTAGAGAGAGTAGTTATCATCGTCAACACTGCGGATACCCACATGGGCCGTTCCGGTTTCATCCATCCAGGTTTGAGTATTTCGCTCCACAGTATGGACGAAATCGACAACCGGGTTTAAAGCGCTTAAAACCGGAGGTTCACCCAACCGGGCAACAACCTGGGAAACCGATAATATGGTGATAGTCAGAATAGAGTGCCATTTTATTCTCAACGATTCACTCCTTGAAAAACGAATAAAACGCGAGATTAAAAAGTATTAATCAATTCGGTCGAATAACTGAATAATTGTATTCGTCCGTTACGTGTTTTGCACGAATTTTCGACATGAATAAACCTAAACGGAAACGATTCTTCCGAAATATGAGCTTTTGAGAAATTGTCCAGGGCAGCAGCAATAGTATTGGAAGATGCGGATACGAGACTTGCCGCGTCACAGAATCAGTTTCGCTTATACCCCTTGCGAAAAGGTGTCACCTTTTGGCGCTGCACAATCTTTTTTATTGCCTCCCAGAAAGAAAAAGCCGATAAATCGACAATCAAATGCAGAGCATGGAAATTAAACTCCTTTTGCGAGATCAGGTTCCATGTCGCGAATGCTCTTTTTTTATCCCAAAGGCTCGGATGTGCGGAAAGTTAAGTCCGTTTCTCTCTTCAGGATAAAAGAAAGGCGCCCAGGCAAAATAGTACCCTTAAATACTCGAAATTAGAAAGGATGGAAATGTCTTAAGTATAGAAAACCATCACATTACAGCCCGGTAATTTACAGTTATACCGGGTTTCATTTCAGTTGGAAAATCAGATAAAAAAAACAAATCAACAATATTGGCGTATTTCTTTATATATTTTTCAACGATTTATTAGGACTATTCGTCGGGGCGATCTCGACGCTCAGAAAGTTAATACTTTTTTGGAGGCTTCGTGACTAAAAAGAAAACAGTGAAGGCCAATCCCTTAGATGCACAGCAGCCTAAACCGTTCTCCATTTTCTCCAACGACTGGATACCTATAGGAATTCTGGCGATATTCGTTATAGGGTTATTCGGATCGTTTCTTTTTTCAAACGACATGCTTTTCGGCTCCGATACTTTGGGAGGACTGGACAGCCGTGTATTTCTCAACGAAGCGCTTCGGGAGAGTAAACAGTTTCCTCTCTGGTTCAACACCCGTCTGGGTGGAATGCCGACAATCGACGCGATGTTTGGTGATGCTCTGTACTTACCTTCGCTGCTGCTTTACTGGATAATGCCGGTTCATCGTGCCCTGGGGATGAAGCTGGTTATTCACGTGCTTATGGCAGGGATATTCTTCTACCTTCTGCTGCGTCGAGGATTTGGCGTTTCTCGACCGGTCAGTCTGGCGGGTGCACTTATATATATGCTTAATCCCCAGTTCATATCCCACGTGTATCCCGGGCATGATGGCAAGATGTTTGTGATTGCATGGCTTCCCTTCATTGCCTGGAGGGTCAAGGCACTCATGAGCCGGCCAAAATTTCTTAATTCGACTCTTCTGGCCCTTGGTATTGCCATGTCCCTTCTCACCTCTCACATACAGATGACCTACTTTTTACTGTGGGGGTTATTTCTGTACTGGGTTTTCGCACTTTTTTTCCAGTGGCGTGAGCACAAAAATTTCCGACGCCTGGTTCCCGGTATGGCATATTTCTGGGTTGCGGTAGCACTGGGTATCGGAGCCGCGTTTATTCAGTTCTATCCTTCATATATGTTTGTTAACGATGCTCTCTCTGTACGTGGTGTAGACCGCGGCTTTGAACACGCAGCCTCCTGGTCGCTTCACTGGCCGGAAGTCTTTTCCCTTATCTTCCCGGACTTCGCCGGATACAATGTTGAGAAGATCCAAACCTATTGGAGTGAAAACGCATTTAAACTCAATTCGGAGTACGCCGGTTCCATAGCGCTTTTGTTTGGAGTACTGGCGGTGGTTTTGCGGCCTTCCAAATGGCGCTTTTTCTGGGCATCGATTGCGGTTCTTGCGGTTGCATACGGATTGGCCGCCCATACACCGCTGTTTCATATCGCCTACGCGGTAGTACCAGGTGTGGCGAAGTTTAGAGCAGCCAGTATGATCATGTTCTGGTTTGCTTTTCCTCTGGCGCTTTTGGCCTCGTTTTTCTTTAACGATATCTGGTCGGGTAAATTTGATAAATTATCCGAAGAGCAAAGAAAGAAAAAATCCAACGGTCTTCTAATCGCCGTCGGAGCCGTATTTGTCTTTGCGCTGCTCTTTTCCTCACAGGGGTTCGTCAAAGGCCTGATGGCAAGCGTGCTGGCAGACCCGAGGAAAACGCAGGCTTTCGAGATAAACTTTGCAGGCCGTTACCTTCCGTCCCTTTGGGCAACATGGTTATTTGTCACCTCAGGCCTTGTAATGGTCTGGGCATACATGAATAAGAAGGTGGGTAAGCCGGTTTTCCTGGCTGTTGTTACAATAGTTGCGCTGGTCGATGTCATTAGAATCGATACGCTCTTTATAAAGACAGTCAATCCGCGCCGCTATCTTTACTCTGAGCCGGAACTTCAACAGCTGGCCAAAAAGTTTGACAACGAACCCTTTCGCAGCTTCTTTCTTCCGGGCACATTCTCGGGACAAAATAACGCGGGAATACATCACCTGGAAGGCGTAGGAGATTTCCACGACAACGAGCTTCGCTGGTATCGGGAGTTTCGGGGGGATCAGGGAAACGGCAATTACCTTAGGAGCATGATACAGGCCGGGCCTAATGGAGACGCGTATCTTGTGTACGATAAGATGAAACAGGGCAATGCGTATCTTGATCTGGCCAATGTACAATACCTGATCACGCGGCAACAGGGAGGACGCATTGTGACGGTGGAAAACGACAACGCTCTTGGGCGGATTTCCTTCACGCCCAACCATGTAGTGATGGAAGAGTCGGAAGTCAAAGCCGCACTTTCAAACGGCGGCTACGATTACACCACGACAGTTGCACTGCTTGAGAAGCCGGAATCGGTGAAAGCAAACCGCTCGACCAACCTTAAGGAGACCGAGTCGAGTTTTTCGGTCGAGTGGGAAAAGTATACACCAAATTACCGCAAGGCCAGGGTTTCAACAGACCAGGATGGTTTCCTGCGAATCTCGGAGGTTTGGTACCCCGGTTGGAAGGTGTTTGTCAACGGCAAAGAGACAAAAGTTTATCGGGCCGATCTGGCCTGGATGGCAGTGAGTATACCGGCGGGTGAGCATCAACTCGAAATCCGGGCGACCTCTCCGTATGTTGACCAGGCACGAATGGTTTCATTTCCGATCATTTTGGGTATGATAGGTTTCTGGGGCTTTCACGCGTTAGGAAAAAGAAAGCGAGCCAAATCTCCCAGAGATGCGAAATCGTAATCTTCGGCGCTATATTTACTTTTCAATATAAGTGACCGGAGTTGGGGATGTTTGATACGGTCGGAAGGCTTATCGCCGATCATAAAGGAATCGGCAATATTTACGTTCCATTTTTCGGCGGCCTTAAGAATCATACCCGGCTCCGGTTTTCTGCACGATGAATCTTTCGTGTACTCAGGAATGGTTCCTTTCTTATGATAGGGGCAATAAAAGAAATCGGTGATGTGAACCCCGTTTCTTTCGAAGAATTCTCCCATCCACAGGTGTAACTTTTGAACATCCTGTTCTGAAAAATACCCCCGGGCTATGCCCGACTGATTGGTTACTACTATCAGAAGAAAATCGTTTCGGCGAGCCTTCTTGCAGAAATGAACAATGCCGTCACAAAAAACTATATCTTCGATTTTGTGAACATATTCGGTGTCTTCGTTGATTACTCCGTCCCGGTCGAGAAAAATTGCCTTATTCATCTATATTTTCTTTCCATCGATAATGTCTTCGATAAATAATGAAAGCTTTTCCGCCCCCTTCTTATAGCTGAATTCTTGTGAATGGGCGTATGCTCCCCGGGATAGTTTCTCGAGTAGATCGTCGTCTTTCAACATTCGCAAAATCGCCTCGAGCAAAGCCTCGCTGTCGTAAGGCTTAACCAACAGGCCGCTTACATTGTTTTTTACGCAGAAATTCAGATCTCCGATATCGAATCCAACCACCGGTTTCCAGCAAGCCTGAGCTTCAAGACCACTTATCCCAAAACCTTCATGCCGCGAGGGCATCAGAAAAAAGCGCGATTCCTGGAGGAAGGCGATTTTCTCCCGCCCGTCCTTGCGTCCAACGAATTTTATATTGTCGGCGGTTACGCTTTCTTTGAAGCCCGGCAGTCGATGTCCGTCCCCGGCGATTCGGATTTCGGCGGGGATTCTTTGGGCCAGATCTCTTACGATATCGAGGCCTTTCTGGTAAATATCTATCCGGGTAAGCATAGCGATATATGATTGGGGTTTTGGAGAGTATTTTATGTTGGTGAAATACTCCGGCAGCCCGGGTGGAATCAGCAATTTCTGCCTGGTCCTGAATTCCTTGTACGATGTCGGAGACACGGTGAATAAATATTTGTACGTGAGCCTGTACATCTTTTCCAGTAAGTATATTGGAACACCCAAAATACCGAATTTTCGAATAGAGTGCCTGCCGTAGGTCCCGTGACAAATAAGTATGACCGGTTTACGGGTAAAGAACTGCAAAAGGAGAGGAAACGGATAAAAGAAGTTTTCAATGATTATATCCGCCTCTACTCTGTTGAGCGTTCGAAATACTTTCCACCAGTATCTAAGTTTGCTGTTGGCATATGCCCGGCCACTCGATATAGGGACATATCGTATTCCGTCCACTTCCTGGGGCTGGTCAAACCCCGGCGTGCCTGCACAGTAGATAGTGATTTCAAACTGTCTTGTCAGGTTTGTGAAGAGCAGACTGTTGTATTCCGAAGCTCCACCCGCCGCCAAAGGATTTGTGCTGCTGTCATAATTAAAAATCGCAATTTTTTTCATAATGGCCTGTCAACTATCTGGTTTTATTGGGTTTTAATTCATCGACGGAAAACTTTAACGGTTAAAATTCATGTGAATACGGATATCCAATCGTCATCTTCACTAACGCAATTGTAGTACCGGGAAGGGCTTATTTGGCGCTGATTTCTTTTGCACAAGAATATAAACCCTGTTGTTGCATAAAAAGTCAGCGTAAAAATCCTGAGGTACGCTTGAAAACTACCGTTTTGTAGTACAAGGTTGCATTGCACCAAACCTAACCCACGGTTAGGTTTAGAAATAATGCCGTTT
>CAZPHU010000021.1:0-18991 GCA_964586285.1 uncultured Fibrobacterota bacterium
GGCTTGTTTTATCGAATCTTCGAGGCGTCTTTGAGAGATTCGCGGCATAGTGTAGGAAGACCTGCCTCCACAGATTATGTCCCTGTATATCTGCCAGTAAACATCACTTCGCGAGCCAAGCCGGGCCAAAGCGGGAATCAGCGTGGGGTGGAAATTATAAGCGACACTGAGTTTCATAGCTCCCCTTTTATGGAAAATTTGTATAAACTATAAGCAAATCTCGGTGCTGGGCTTTCGCATGGGGGTTAGTACGATTTTGGGCGTTTTCAGCTTGCAAGCGGCGAGGGTATTCAACAGCATCTGCCCGGCAAGCTCGTTTGTGTTGCACTCTTGACTTATGTGGGCAAGAATGACCGTATGAGGCTGCTTTTTCGATTCATGCATGATCTTTCGAACGAATTGGGCGCTCTGGGCATTAGAGAGGTGGGCCCGCTGGATACGTTTCTTCAACCAGTACGGGCGTGAGCTGTTGAGCAAAAGCTGCTCATCATAGTTGGACTCTATGACGATTATGTCTGAATCCACGAAGTACTCGACAAGCTCATCGTGCGGTTCGCCAAGATCTGTGGCAAGAGTGATTTTGCCCGTTGGTGCTCCATTTTGTGAGTAAGTGATAGTGTAGCCGTAACATCCGCCGGTTGAGTCATGAGGAACCGCGAAGGTTTTTACCGAGAAATTCCCGATTGCATGCCCGTTTGTATCCAGCCTCTGTAGAACGTTTGTATATGGGTCCTCTCTAAGAATGCCGTGATTACGTCTTAACGGTCTTTTCAGACTTGGCGCACATATGACCGGGACCTTACTTTCAACAAGCTTTTTGAAAAAAATCTGATTAACGTGATCACTGTGAGTGTGTGTAATAAACAGTCTGGATACTGTCTGGAGACTAAGGTTAAGCGCCTGTAGCTGCGCTGTCATATACCTGATACCCAGGCCGCAGTCGATCATGAGGCAGTGTTTCTCATCCCAAATAACTGTACTATTTCCGCTGCTGGTGCTTGCGAGCACCTGCAATCGCGGTGATTGTCCGGCAAAAAGGTTCTGTTGCAACGTAGATTCCATCTATCCAAGTGTTTTGAAAGTGATGAGCGATTAGAAGCTCGGTGGTAGCAGATCGAAGATCATTAAAATAAGTTGTCGACACCTGTTGAAGCCGGCGACTTTTGAGTTTTGCGTCAGTGCGAAAATAAAATTCGGATCGGTGCGGCATTGTCTTTGCATCGAGATATTTATATCCAATCTACTCCTCTGGAGGAAAAACAGAAGCCAAAAGGAGCGGCCTATGTCAAAAATCAACAATATACTTCCACGCTCTTTGACCGCGGTATTTCTGCTGTTTTCCATTGTTTCAGGACAGGATATATACTTTGGCCTCAATGGCGGCATGAGTAAGACCTTGGGTGACGAATACAGTGAGTTTGAACTCGGCTGGTCGATTGGCGGCAGTGCGTATTTCAGGTTGGGGGAAAACCTTATGGTCGGGGCTCGAGCGGGATATTCTCAGTGGGATCCGGTGGATACCGAGTTTGAAGCACTCCTGCAAGATATTGGTCTTGAGCAAGAAACCGAAGTTGATGGGAGAGCCTGGGTAACGGAGATTGTACCTGCTTTGCGAATCATCACAGAGACACCGTATGTAAAATTGTTTTTACAGGGCGGCGGCGGTCTCTATATCCTTAATTCACAGGTAACCGTATCCGCGCCAGAGCTTGGAATCGAGAGCGATTTCGGCGAGAAGTCCGTTTCAAGGTTTGGTATCCAATTCGGCGGGGGTGCCCTTATTGGAAACATGCGCCTTATCACTCTGGAGATTCTCCCACTTTACAACGTGATTTTTACCGAAGATGATGTCTGGAATTATTTCACTATCAATGCGGGTATAGGTTTGGGCTTCTAAGCGGCTCTTAGTCAAATCAGAACTCTTGTTCATGTGAATAAGTCAGACATGGCCGTATCTATGGATGTCGTTTCGTTTATTTAAGAAAAGTGCATGATTTGTGATTTGCATCACAGACAAACGAGAAACAATGTTGCATTTTTATAGTAGAAAACAAGAGGTCACCAATTAATGATACACATGAACGTCCCTGTTTTTTCACATAAGAGTAGTTGTTATGGTTGTGACAAGAGAAACCACCTTTTCTCGTCGGGCTATTTTCTGATAACCCCGGCTTTTTGTTTTGTGCTTTTTGTAAGCCCCGGATTCTGAAGCATTAATCAGGTGAGCATGGTGCCCCATTTTTATCACATACAAACCGAAAAGGTTTCCCCTTGATTTTGAAGTAAAGGGGTAGAAAAATAACTGATTCTCAAAAGAGCACATTCCGAAAAACTTTCGGAATGTGCTATTTTTTTTCTGTAAATCACACAATTCCAACTGTAACCAGGCATTTTAGAAACCGAAATATTTCCGCCGGCTTATTCTATATTATTCTCCGGGACTTTGTACGAGGCGGGTTTCTGGAAGACCTACAAAGGAAACATTGAAGGCAGAGGAAAGCACCTTTTTTCTCTGCCTGTGCCGCTTTTCCTTGAGATTAAAATACCCCGCTTATACGGAAAGGTTCCGAACAAATCAGGTATTCGTCGGCATTTTATCTTACACAAGATCCGATAATCACAATAATGGCTGAAATGATGCCGGACGTGACGATCATTCGCATTTTATCCTCCATGTGAACAATGCAAGATTTTCGCCTTCTGCCTTGTAAGTATACTTCACACATAATGTAATGTCTGTGATCAGGATCACAATCGTGAAAGAAATCCGGAAAACTATGATCTGATTTCCATCAACAAACCTTTTATCTTTGGATGATTGGAAAAAGTGATTCCTGCTTATTCGGATTGAATCCTAGGTCAGGTACGTGATACATTCAAAATAGTGTCCTATACGTCGCTTTTTTAACATGCGGCTAATTTACACTCCCTGCATTCGAACTAACAACTGTATGCTAATCACCGGTTTCATATAAACCGATAATCAAGTACATCGTTCACTCAAGGCAGCCGGTTTGCATCTCCAGGCAGTGCATTTCCAAGAAAGAGTAAGTAATTTGGCAGGCAAAAAACTCAAAAAGGCATGTTCAGGCGTAAAAATCGTTCTCTTGATTTTGACATTTCTAAATGTAGTCACCGCGAATTCTAACCCTGGGGTTATGGAAAAGGTAAAAAAGGGGACGACTAAATTCCTCGGCAGGATAACCGTATCCGCCTGGGAAGCTGTTAAAAGCCCTTATGTCTGGGCTCCTGCAGCCGGGGCGGCGGTTATATCGCTTAGTGGTGTTGATGATGACATTTCGCAATGGGCTTCGAGGACAAATCCGGTTTTCGGCTCGAAGGCAAACGCCTCCCGCACAAGCGATATTCTTAGAGATATATCCAGAGTGGCCAGCGCCTCCTCGGTTGGTCTTAATCTTTTGTTCGCCAAAAATTTTCAAGCGCTTCAAATCCCCGCACTTCAGACGGCAGCGGCCTACGGAGCTATAACAATCAACGATGACATAACATGTTTTTCCAAGACGCATGTCGGACGCGAGCGCCCCGACAGCGACGACACCCGAAGTTTTCCTTCCGGGCACACCTCAACAGCTGCGGTTAACAACATGCTTGCTGCAAAAAACATTGAGCAGTTAAATATTCCTAAACCCAACTTGTACCTGTTGCAGGGAGGTCTGGCTGCGATGACAGCTGCGACTGGTTGGGCACGAATCGAAGGTAAACATCATTATCCTACCGATGTGCTTATAGGAGCGGCTTTGGGAAATTTCATGGGAATATTTCTCACGGAACTGTTTGTACCATCATGGGAAGAGCAGAGAATCAAAGTTTCTTATGATTCGGAAAAAAAGTCCGTAGGAGTCGGAATTGAGTCGGATTTTTAAACCAGACCACGAACAAAATCTATCAGGTCCGTCGAACCAATCCCCTTTTTTATCCCATCGGGTAAGGTCCTAACCTGCCAGAAAACATTCCAGATTGTGGATTTTTTTGGAGGGATTTTGGCATAACTGCCCTGGTTTTCGATTTCCAGATAATTTGACGCGCTATAAAGTTCTATCTCGGCTTCATCTGGGGCAAAAGCATCAGGTTGGGTATCCTCTTCCCAGGATTTGATAAAAACGAGATTGTTTTTCAGGTGAGCTATCCACTTCTCTGTGCCGTCACGAAAGAGTTTCTTTTTATCGTCCGTGCCGTCATGATTATACCAGACTATCGTATCTTCCCAAGTGGGGATAAGAGTTGAAGGTACTGAAATTTCTTGTCCGGACGGAAAAAAGGTAATGCCCCCAACTCCTACGCGGGTAATCTCCCAGGGAGCGACACAAACGACGCGTGATAAACAATTCTTCATTTCATAGCTTATTTGTACACATCCCGGGGAAGCAATCGAAAAAATCTTCCTCAGTTGCAAACCGTTTTTTTTGTCTATGGAGCTGAGGATCGAAAGTTTGTCGGAGAAAATCTCTACCTGGTAAGGAAGATTGTCTAACGCCGCGGGTGGAGGCCAGTGCCATACACTTTGCGGACTGGGCCAGAAAGTTGAGCCGCTCATATCCCCATGTGTATACAGAAGTTCTTCACCCCTGTAGTTCAGCGACACGATTCTTCCACCCTGTTTGGGAGCAACTTTAAAGCAAAAGCCACCGGTATTTAAGGTGAATAAACCCTTGCTTTCAGTCCAAACGATCTTTCGCTTTGGCGATTTGCCGCTGTTACTTGCTGTCAGCATAATACATCCGAAAAGATACTGGATTAGAAACGAGAAAAGCCCCAACTGAAAAAGTTATCGGGCCGAGGCAAAAGAGGTGTCTTACTAATAGTGTATCGAACCACATTTCTTACAGCTGGTCCTGACCTGAGCGGTTCTGAGCGGAACAATCCGCCTAATCCCTTGATGCCGGGATTGAACCATTTTTATTGAAACTCCCTGAGAATTTCAAATGTGCAAAATTTTCTAACCCGAAGCAAGTATAGATCGCCGCGCGTGAGTCGCTCAGGATAGATAATATATATCAGGGAGCCGCTTTTCTTATATCCCCATCAACTACCATCATCGATATTACTTTCGCCCAGAGCTGCCCAGACATGGAGCAGGTTACACATGTATTTTTAAACCCGGATAGTTCCTCTCTTCGTTAGTTTAAGTATTTGAAGACCGGAGTATAAAAAAAGTTGTTAGGATGGAAAGTTTGAATGATAATCCGATAATTGATATTGAAAAGGTCTCCAAAGATTTTTGGATTCATACAAAGCAACCCGGACTTAAAGGCTCCATAAGGTCTTTGTTCGTGCGTAAGAAACAACGCAAACAGGCACTTAAAGAAATCAGCATGAAAGTACACGCGGGTGAGATTGTGGGCCTTTTGGGTGCAAACGGTGCGGGGAAAACGACTCTGGTGAAAATTTTGGCCGGCATTATTCATCCCGACGGAGGTTCGGTTTCGGTACTGGGATACAATCCATGGAGCCGAAAGAACGAGTTCCGCAGTCAAATTTCACTTATTATGGGGCAGAAAGCGCAGCTTTGGTGGGATCTGCCCGCCTCCGATTGTTTTCTTCTTTTGCGTGAAATCTATCGGATCCCTCATAGAGAATACCAAAAGCGTCTCGAATATCTGGCCGAAACTTTGGATGTCCAAAGCCTGCTTACTACCCAGATTCGACGCCTTAGCCTGGGTGAGCGGATGAAAATGGAGCTTATTGCCGCCCTGCTTCACAGGCCCAGCGTGGTATTTCTTGATGAGCCCACAATAGGATTGGATATAACCGCACAGCGATCGATACGCAATTTTATCCTTGAGTATCGACATGAACACAACCCGGCGATGATTCTTACTTCCCATTACATGGAAGATATTCGCAGGTTGTGCAAGCGTATAGTCGTGTTACGCAAAGGAGAGGTAGTTTACGATGGCGATCTCTCTCGGGTAATTAATGAGTACGCTCAGTATAAACTCGTCACAGCACGGTTTGATCCAGAAAAAATGGCTCAAACCGATGAATCTACGACTGTTGTTCCGGTAGATATTGGAGAAGTGATCTCGGTTAAACGTGACGCTTTGACGGTCAAAGTAGACAAATCGAAGACCATGGATGCGGCCGGCTTTCTGATCGATAGATTTTCGGTAACCGATCTGAATATCGAGGATGAAGATGTTTCGACCATAATCGAAAAAATTCAGCAGGGGGTATAGTGTACTCATTGAATTTGCGATGGTTGTGGGCGGTTTATACGATGGAGTTTCGGAAGATCCTCTCCTATCGTGCCGATTTCTGGATACAATTCCTGGGCTCGGTTGCGGCACAACTTGGTGTGGCCTATTTCCTGTGGCATGCGATATTCGACTACAGAGACACCGACAAGATACAGGAATTTACTTTTCCGGGTATGATTCTGTACTATCTGGTGGCTCCTCTGATAGGAAAAGCGGTCCAGGGAGCAGAAATGGGAACGGTTTCACAGGAGATCTATGAAGGGACGCTGAATAAATATCTGGTGTATCCGGTGTCCTTTTTTCGGTACAAACTTGCTTCACAGGCGTCATATACAACTATTTTCCTCGCCCAATTTGCCCTGGCAATGGTTCTTTTCAGGCTCCTTATAGGCATCCCGGACGGCTTCTCCATAACCTCATTCTCGATCTTTGGTTGCGTTGTTGCGGTCGCGTTGGCATCATACGTGTATTTCGTTATTACAGCAGCCATAGAGATGGTGGCGTTCTGGGCCGACAACGTGTGGAGTCTGGTGGTGATTATACGCTTTACTACCGGTCTCTTAGGTGGGGCCATGCTTCCGCTTTCGCTTTTCCCCGAATGGGCGTTTACGATCCTGCGGTTTCTGCCCTTCTCCTATTTCATTTCCTTTCCGGTCAGAACATTCATGGGACTCAATAGTTTTAAAGAATGGGTGTTGGGGATGATTGTACTCAGTCTGTGGGCGGTTTTAGGTACCACACTGGCTTCTTTAGTATGGACTCGAGGCAAATATCAATACACCGGGGTAGGTATCTGATGTTACGATATATCCGATTATACGCATATTTTCTGCGTTTTTCATTTAGCCGGGCCATGGAGTTTCGGGTGGATTTCTTTTTTCGAATTTTCATGGATCTGCTGTTTTACGCCGTTAACATCGGCTTTTATAAGGTCATATTTCTTCACACAGCCGTACTGGGGGGATGGAGTGAGGAGCAAATCATGGTTTTCGTCGCAGGCTATCTACTCCTCGATGCACTCAGTATGACCGTCTTAAGCAATAATCTGTGGTTCCTTCCGCTCTATGTAAACAGAGGGGAGCTGGATTACTATCTGATCAGACCGGTATCATCCCTTTTCTTTTTGAGTTTCCGGGATTTCGCCGCCAACTCTTTCGTGAATCTTCTGGTATCATTTGGCATCCTATACTGGGCTCTTTATCAATATGGGGGTATTGTAACCGCAGCTGAAATGATTTTCTTTGTCGCGCTGATCGTTGTGGGCTTCGCTCTGCGATATTTCGTGCGTATGATGATGGTCATTCCCGTGTTCTGGTTACATCAGGGACGTGGACTTGAGCTGGTGTTCTGGCATATGACCCGGTTTGTCGAGCGGCCCGACCGTATCTACACGGGTATCACCCGGGTAATCCTCACTACCGTTCTGCCGTTTGCACTGATGGCTTCATATCCGGCACGTCTGTTCCTTGAGACTTTCCGCTGGGACATCTTCGCTCATCTGATTGCGGTTACAGTGGTGTTTGGAGTACTGGTATTTGCTTTCTGGAGGGCAGGGTTGCGTGCCTACAGCTCCGCCTCATCTTGATTTGACCTGCACACGGCTGCCGTCAAAGAAGTTTCAAGATGTTATTCTTGCTGCCGTGGCCGCCCAGTCCGCAAATGCGCTCATCGGAAACTCCCAAGGCCCTTAGCGGCTGTATTACTTCCCGAGAAATGTCGGGAATGGTTGTGACAAGAAAATGACTCTCCGATTTCGCATCGATTCGCACATCGTTGCATTGAGCGGGAAGAAGCACCGTTTCTCCCATTTTAATTTCCCTCGTTCCAGCCTGTGTCTCGACAATCGTATCACCCGAAAGGACCGTAATCACCTGAAAGGATGTTTTTTCGGGTAATGAGAGGTGGCTTTGCGAAGAAACCTTGTATTCTTCTAAGGCAAAATACCTGCAAACTGCCCTGAACGCATGAAAACCGTGCTCAAAATCGGCACACGCAACGGGAGCGATCTTGCAATGCTCGTGGCAGGATGTATCCAATACCTGAAGAGATTCTTGAATATGAAGGTTACGTCGTTCTCCGTTCTCATCTAGACGGTCCCAATCATAGAGACGGAAAGTTATGTCGGAGGTTTCCTGGACCTCGTATATCAGGATTCCGCCTAAAATCGCGTGAACTGTTCCCGCCGGTATGAATATGACGTCTCCTTTTTTTACGGGTGTATAGTTTAGAAGACTCTCCAGTTGCTTTGTTTCTATTGCCTGTTGTATATCGGCGGTTGATACTCCGGGTCTGAATCCGGCGATAATATGCGCATCCGGTTCGGCATCAACGACATACCAACACTCTGATTTGCCGTAACTTCCCAGCCCCAGACTTGCTGCCTGTTCATCATCGGGATGAACCTGCACCGACAACTTATCCTGGGCATCGATAAACTTAAAGAGTAGAGGAAAATAGCTGTATTCCTTCGATGACCCAAGAATCGCCTCGCCGTATATCCTCAACAGATCACTCATCACGAGTCCTTCCACAGGCTGCGATATTGCCACGGAAAGGTCGTTACCATAACCGGATATTTCCCAGGATTCACCTATACGAGTACCGGCGGGTAGTTTTTTTTGTAGTTTTCGGGACAGGTTGTCCCCGCCCCAGATTTTTTCTTTTAGAATCGGCTCAAAAACTACAGGCGCAAGTTCCTGAGCTGTCATAGGCCTACTCCCGGCTGTCGAGTGTGTTTCTTCGAAACTGCTCCATTGAAGCATAGATCTTCCCTTCGAAGATAATATTAAACTTCAGAGTTTCAAAAATAAAATTCATATATTTACTTGAGGCGATCAGATGCACTGAGCCGTTAAAGTTCTTAACTGTCTTCAAATTATATACCAATGCCCCGATTCCGCCGCTTGAAATGAAATTTACTCCATCAAGTTGAAACACCAGATGGTAATTGCCTTCATCGATCAGACTGCGAATTAGCTCATCAAGCTCACGCGCCTGTTCCCAATCGATTCGCCCGTCGACCGTTAAAATCGTATATGGCGGCTGCTGAGACACCGATACGTTCACTGATACCTCCCGATTTCCTAAATGCTTTATTTTAGATCTTTATAATCACCGTCTGAGACGTTTTGTCCCGATGCATTAAACCGCTCGGGTGTTTTTTCCTTATCGGAATTTGTATGTACCTGACTGTGATTGCGGGGAAAGACCAACCGCAAAAAGATCTGAATTATTATGAAAATGAGTAAGATTCTTATAATTAATGCAAAAAATAGTGTCATAATTTAATAATAAACTGTAAACAGTGTTTATGCCATAAAAAGTAAGCCTCTAAACATTGCGTCAGCCGCATGCGAAGCATCATTTTATATTGCTTCCTATTGTAAAATAAATGACGTATCTCGGCGTAATACAATAATTTGTGATTTATTTTTCAAAAGGACTGTCTTGTTCGGGCCTCTTTTTAAGAAAGGAAAGGTGTGATGAGCGTTGATATTGCAGCTCTGAATGAACGAATCAAAGAAAAAAGCAGCTTTGTCTCGGCACTCAAGGCGGAGATGAGTAAGGTGATCGTCGGTCAGAAACAGATGGTCGATCGATTGCTGATAAGTCTTCTGACCCGGGGTCATATTCTGCTGGAAGGAGTACCCGGACTTGCCAAGACACTCTCGGTTTCCACTCTTGCCAAAGCGATTGATACCGGATTCAAACGTATCCAGTTCACCCCCGACCTTCTTCCCGCAGACCTGGTCGGTACTATGGTGTATAATCAGAAAACAGGAGAATTCGTTGCCAAAACAGGTCCGATTTTCTCCAACATAATTCTGGCCGATGAGATTAACCGTGCTCCAGCCAAGGTTCAAAGTGCTCTTCTGGAGGCGATGCAGGAGCGTCAGGTTACAATCGGTGACAAAACGTATAAGCTAAACGAGCCGTTTCTAGTCATGGCAACCCAGAATCCGATCGAACAGGAAGGGACCTATCCGCTGCCGGAAGCGCAGGTGGACCGTTTCATGCTGAAGCTGAAGATCGAGTATCCGACAAAGGAAGAGGAGCGTGAAATCCTCTCCAGAATGGCCTCCGGAGAGGTTCCCCAGGTGTCGAGAGTGATAACCGCGGAATCGATCTTATCGGCTCGGGAGGTCGTCAACGATATTTATATGGACCCGAAAGTGGAGGACTATATAATCAATCTGGTGATCGCAACCCGACAGCCGACAGAATGCGGCCTTACCGAACTGGCGGGACTGCTGGAGTATGGTGCTTCTCCTCGTGCGACGATTTTCCTGACTCGAGCCGCACGGGCACATGCTTTTATCAAAGGCAGGGGCTATGTTACTCCCGAGGATGTAAAATCGGTCGGAATGGATATACTGCGTCACAGGGTAATAGTCACTTACGAAGCTGAGGCCGAAAATATTACCCCCGAGGATGTAGTGCAAAAAGTTTTCGACAGTGTGGAAGTACCATAAAAACTGTGGGGATCGATGCGGTCGTTTGCAGCTAGCGACCAAAGTAGGCTGTGATTACGCACCGCAGAAATGATCCGGTACTTCCGGGTAAATGGGAACCGTGAATATGTGATAAATATCCCGATCTTACGGGCCCGAGTCTGAATCGGTAAAAAAGGTGAACCTAAATGCGTACATGTATACTTATAGTCTTAGCTCTGCTGAATTTGCCGCAGATCGTCAGAGCGGAAAAAATCCTTATTTATGATGAGGAAAGGGGTATACTGTCCATCGACAAGGAAGAGTACGAGCGGCTTCAAAAAGCCAAGCAAACCACGACACAGGCACGTGAGCAGGATCCCACACCGGCAAAGGGGGAAAAAAAACGCTCTCCCAACGATATTCATATCGGGCGGGAAAAGGATCCCCCCGAACTCTATTTCAAATCCGGGCTTCAGTACTTTAACAATAACGATTTCAAAAACGCCCTTAAAAATTTCGAATTTGTTGTCCAAAAGGTTAAGAAGCCTGAATACCTTCTATGGCTGGGCAAAACGCATCGTAACATGGGCGATGACACCATGATGCTTTCTTTGATGAAAAAGATCGTCGATAGATATCCGGACAGCGATGTGGCGGATGATGCGTTGTTTGAGATCGCCTTTTTTCATCAGAGGCAACTAGAGTATGGCGATGCCGCCGATGCATATGCTCGTCTTGCCGAACAGTACCCTTTCGGTCTGTCATACTCCAATGGACATGAGTTTCTGGAAATCTCGCGCAATCAACGCAAAAACATGCGGGCCGAAATGATCACCACGCTAAATTACCTGGGCTATGATATTCAATCACTGGACGATGCACTTATCAGGTTTCAGCAAAACAATGGCTTGGAAGTTTCAGGAAAAGCCGACGCTCCGACAGTCAAGGCGATGAAGGAACTTCACAGCGCACGGCTGGAGGCGGAGGCGCTGGTGGATCGTAACCGAAAAAAGTTACAGACAACGGTTAAATGGGGAAGTGTCGCCGGGGTGATATTGCTGATTAATCTGGTGGCCGTGTTTTTGGCCCGAATGCGTATAAGACGAACCCGAAAGCAACTGCAATCCCTTCAGGCGCTTCTTTTAGAATTGGATACTTCTGCGTTATGATACCAAAAGAGATATTGCAAAAAGTAAGACGAATCGAGATTAAGACTCAAAGTATCGTGGATGCGATGCTCTCGGGAGAGTACCACAGCGTGTTTAAGGGACGCGGGATGGAGTTCTCGGAGGTGCGAAACTATACCGACGGGGATGATATCCGGGTAATTGACTGGAATGTTACCGCTCGTATGGGAGAACCTTTCGTAAAGCAGCATGTGGAAGAGCGGGAGTTGACCGTGATGCTTGTGGTGGATGCTTCCGCAAGCGGAATGTTTGGATCTTTTGAGAAGATGAAGGCCGAGACCGCTGTCGAACTCTGTGCGGTGCTGGCATTTTCGGCAATTAAAAACAATGACAGGGTGGGGCTGATGATATTCACCTCCGAAGTAGAGAAGTTCATACCTCCAAAGAAGGGTAAAAACCATGTACTAAGGGTTATACGCGAGCTTCTCTACTTTGAGCCTCGCCAAACGGGCACCAATATTGAGGAGGCGATCAAGTATCTCAACCGCGTCCAGCGAAAAAAGGCGGTGGTCTTTTTGGTGTCTGATTTCTTAGATTCAGGATACCAGTCATCTCTTCGGATAGCTTCCCGCCGTCACGATCTGATTGCCATCACCCTTACCGATCCGCGGGAGATTGAAATCCCCAACGTGGGTTTGATCGAGCTTGAGGATCCGGAAACTGGGGAACGCATGCTGGTGGACTCGGGCAATAGAAAGTTTCGTGAGCAATACACGCAGGAATCTATCAGCCGCAGGAAACAGGCGAGTTCGTTTTTTAAATCGATCAGAGTGGATGAAGTGCCTGTATCGACCGGTGGAGATTACGTAGAGCCGTTAATCCGTTTCTTCAGGAAACGGGAGAAAGCGTTTACCTGATGGATAAAAAGGTCTTGTTTGATCACATTGATACCATTTACGATCATGTTGTATCTATTCGGCGCACTATTCACCGAAATCCTGAACTGAGCGGCCAGGAACAGCAGACCGCCCGGCTGATTTTTCATGAATTGGAGAGTATGGGATATCATCCCAAGATGTATGTCGGTGAGACCGGAGTTGCAGCAAAATTTATAAACGGGCCGGGTAAAACTCTGGTCCTTCGTGCTGATATCGATGCGCTTCCCGTGGAAGAAATAAACAATCTACCATACTGTTCACAGAACAAGGGCATTATGCATGCCTGCGGGCACGATATGCACACGGCTATTCTGTTAGGAGTGGCCAGGCTGGTGAACGCTTTCCGGGATGAGTGGAGCGGGACGCTGGTCTTTTTGTTTCAGCCTTCAGAGGAGGTCGAGCCGGGCGGAGCCTTACGGATGATTTCGGAGAAGGCGTTTCCACCGAAAGCCGACAATGTATTCGGGCTGCATGTCAGCGCCGATCACGCCACCGGACAGGTTGGCCTGAAAGCGGGAGATGATTTCTCGGGAATACTGGTGTTTGACGTTTGCGTTAAAGGAAGCGGCGGGCATGGGGCCACCCCGGAAGAAACAATCGATCCGATAGTTTGTGCCGCATCGATGATTACTCAGCTGCAAACACTTATCAGTCGCGAGTCTCCCCCATTTGAGCCGGCCGTGCTTACCATAGGCAAAATCGAGGCGGGAACTAAACGAAACGTAATCCCGGACCAGGCCTATTTCTACGGTACAATCCGGACATTTTCGGAGGAACTCCAGAAACAACTCGAGCATCGGCTCAAGCAGCTGCTAAAGGGTGTAGCCGCCTCATTAAGGGCACAGGTTGACATTCAGATTGACCATTCCTATCCCAGCGGCTACAATGATCCTCAACTGTCGGCGCGGGCACAGAAAACTTTCTCCGACCTTCTCGGCGCAGATCAGGTAATCACCCGGGCGCATCCGACAATGTATTCGGAGGATTTCGCCTACTATCAGCGCAAAGCTCCCGGACTTTACGTCCACCTCGGGGTACGTCCTCCCAACAAAAAGAGTATGCCGGGCATACACTCCTCGCAATTTCTACCGGATGAAAAGGCGATTCGCTACGGGATGGCGGTTCATGCGGGCATGGTGCTGGACTTATTGGGAAAGGAATAATGACGAACAACCCTCCCTATAGACGCAAGCCCCTGCGTATCACAAATCCAGAGATTTTTCGGATTCGTCCGTTGTCCAGACACATATCAGATTGTTAAGATCATGATGCATTGTGAAACGCTCAAACATCAGTAGGTATAGAGCTTTACAGGCCCGGGCGGCTTTTACACATTCTCCACCAGAACCAATTCCCGTAAGCTTCATGCAGCGGTCTCCATAAAACCGGAATGTTCTTTTTGAGGATACCAACTTGTAAGCTTTAGTATTTTTTCGCCTCCTGCAGTCCACACGACCGGTAAGATAAAGAATTCAGAACTTAACTTAATTCCTATTTAATATGATTGGTCTAGCCCGCCACTATAACCCTCACAGCATCCAGCCGGGGCTTCACATCGGTGATAGTGTCATAGATTTGCACCATTTCGCTTTTGGCCTTCCGAATCGCTTTATCCTGTATGTTTTGGTTTATCTCCGAGAGACGCTCCAGTCGCTTGACTTCCCCGCCCAATACCTCTAAAGCCTCCCTCTTTGCCTCATCTATTATCCGGTCACTCATTTGTTTAACCGTAGTCTCGGCTTTTTCAACCATGGCAGGGATAATCTTTTTAACTTCCGGACGTTTAATAAAGTCGGGCAAAGGGAAATTCTTCAGCCTTTCTTCAAAGGCTGCGCCTGCAGGAAAATCACTGTTGCGTACCTGCAACTGTCTGTCGATTATGACACGCACAGGCAGTGGGGGAAGGAACCGGTCCAGGTCGGGAAGTCGTGATGATGCGCCGGCCTCAACGATGTAAACGGCTTCAAGAAATAACCCGCTGAACGAACCGCCTTCAAGCAAAGCCACCGCGCAATTACCCCTATTAGTTCCCAGAAGTAAATCGAATGTATTCTTAAATACGGGATGATCCCCGGTTATAAATTCGATATCCTCCCGTGCAATTGCCTCGGCTCTGGAAAAAGTTACCACTGGACTTGCAGTCCGAAGGTTGGGAAACAGCTCATCCATACTTCCTTCGGTAACAAGTCTGTAAGTGCGATCACGAATAGCCTCCGGAGAAATGTTTCGCTGTTTGAATAACGAAAGCATGAAATCTTCGATTTGGTTATCTTCATCCTGCTTTGCAATCTCCCGGGCGATCGCCTCTCCTTCCTCGGGATGAAAGGAGTGTTGCTCCAAGAGTCTGTCGCGTCCCTCACGGAGTTTCTCAGATATATACTCCACGCTTTTTCTTGTCGCTTTTATAAGATTGGCCAAAACGGTGTCCCAATCCTTTGTGCTCTCAATATTTTGCGGCATGCTCATGATTTGGCTCCGGTACATATCGAAAACTTCCTGAGCCCAGGGCGCGACCGTTTCGAACACCCCCAGCCCCTCATGGAACCATCGGGTAAGAGACTCGTATGCAGTTCCTTTGACAACCGGAATATGGATCCATATTTCGTTTTGTTGCCCGATTCTATCCAGCCGGCCGATCCTCTGTTCGATCAGCTCGGGATTAGGGGGGATATCGAAAAGGATAAGCTGATTAACAAACTGAAAGTTTCGGCCTTCACTGCCGATTTCGGAGCACAAAAGTATGCGTGCGCCCTCCTCCTCGGCAAACCATGCCGCGTTTCGATCGCGTTGTATGAGGGTCAAACCTTCGTGGAATTGAGCGGTTTTCACGGATATGTGTTGTGCCAGCGCACGTTCGACAGCCTGTACTTTTTCTTTATCCGAGCAAATAAGAAGGAACTTCTTCTCGGGATGAACACGAAGCAACTCTGCCATAAAAGAGATCCGAGGATCACCGGCGAATGTTATTTGGGACTGACCCCGGTGAGCAAATCCAACCAAAGCTTCGCTTTGCACTCGTTTACGTACAGTGTCGGCAGCCTGTAAAGTTTGTATAGACACATTGCGTTTTGGGAATCCCCCAACCGAAGCGCGAGTGGTACGAAAAACCGCTCTCCCCACACCGTGTCGGTCCAGAAGCGCAGCTATGATTCCGGCTCTTTGCCGAGAGTCACCGGCTTCAAGCCTGCTTGCATCCTCACCCAAAAATTCTTGAAGGCCGGCCTGGTCCTCTTTGCTGAGCGCTTTATTGTCAAGCAGTCTGCCGGTGATCGCAGCTATGCGCTTATGGTGCTCTGTCTCACCGGCAAACGTGTCGTAATCGGGATAGCGTGACGGATCCAGCAGTTGTAAACGAAGGAAGTGATTCCTGTCTCCATGATGTTGAGGGGTTGCGGTTAAGAACAAAAGGTTTTCGGTTTTGATTGAAAGCGCCCTGAGCAGATCAAACAGAGGTGTGTTTTCTTCGGCATGATGAACCTCGTCGGCGATTACCATATCCCAGCCTGCCCACACCGCTGCTTTTTTTATTATATCGCTGCTGCATAAAAAAGATGCGTCGCACAAGACCAACTGCTCATACTGAAAGGGATTTATACCGTCTTCGACCGTAGCTTTCCAGTAATCATCATCGAAAATACGAAAAGAAAGATTGAACTTTCGAAGAAGTTCCACAAACCACATGTGAGTCAGGCTTTGGGGAACGATAATCAGTACTCGTTTGATTCGTTCGCTTACAAGCAGCCGATGCATTATGAGGCAGGCCTCGATTGTTTTGCCCAATCCAACTTCATCGGCAAGAAGCACACGTCTGATTTGACGGTCGGAAACTGCCTTTGCAATATAGAGCTGATGTGCAAGAAGGTCGATGCGAGCACCTTGCAGCCCTCTGACAGATGAGCGATACAGATGGGTGCGAATATCCAGCGCACGGTCTCTGATCCGGAAATCTTCATTAAGATCGAACTGCCCCGACAACATCTTGTCAAGTGGACCTCCAAGTATGATCTCCGAAGATACGTTCGTTTCGGCGATTTCGCCTGTACCGTAATCATAATAAAGAAGCCCGCCATCTTCACGCACATCCTCCACTACAATCGTCTTCCCCCCGGTGGTTTTGAGCCGGTCACCTTTACCGAATACAATACGCCTGAGCGGAGCGCCTGTGGTCGAATACTGACGCGTTACCGATTTGTTGGAGAAGAAAACTGTAACCCGACGGTTTTGTACCGAAACAACCGTCCCCATCCCCAGCTCCTGTTCCGTTTCACTCGACCATTGCTGCCCCTTCACAAAAGGGCAGCTTGAATCGGGTATTCGTCCGACTTTTCTCATCCTGCTGTCCAATCTGCAATAAATTGATCGACACGAAGTCTTTCTTTAGATTATGAGATCCACAGAAACACGCTTTTACCCGTATTATTTCTGTCTACGTGTTTTTATTTTCTGTTTTCTTGGTCTTGATTCTTGACTATCCGGCTTTGCCGGACCTGGGAGGAGGTAAAATAAATTGCGCTCGAAAATGGGTACTATTGTATCGGATGAATGATGATTTGATGGGTGATCATCCTATCGCCCCGTACAAACTATACGATAATGGCGGAATTATAATCGTCTTCCTGAGGATCATACGTGTCAAATATTCTATTTTCATCATAACAAGCGAGAATGTTTTCTAATCATTAATTTTTACTACAAGCGAACACGCTTATCATATGCATTTAGGATCTACACACAGTGCCGGTTTTAGTCTACTTTCTAACTATATTATAGGCGAGAATATGAAATATCTACTTTCGACAATGCTTCTTTTTATTCTTTTATTCGTGGGCATTTCGAAAATTCTCACCAACCTAAAGGAGGTACCGATCAGCAGCCGAATCCGAGGCTTACAGGTAAATGGCTTGTGAGAGGGTTTGTTTTCGGGCTCGAGAACATGGATGTTTTAGTCTGACCCTACACAGAATATGTGAAGCAGAGAATTCTGCAAACGCAGGTCATATTTAAAAAGCGTTGGGAGGAGCGCAAGCAGGCTGCCGTTTTTGTCCTGTATTTAACCTGAACTGAACGACAATATTGCCGCAATTCGCGCAATGCGTCTTTCGTTGAGTAATGGATTATCAAGTAAACCCCAGCCATCTTAGCCCGACGGTCCCAGAGTGAAGTAGAAGGATGCCCCCTGATCTTCTTCCCCGTGTGCCCACACCTTTCCCCCGTGGCGCTCTATCACTCGCCTTACTATTGACAGCCCAATACCGGTACCGCTGTAATCCTGTTGAGCGTGTACTCGTTTGAAGGGCTCGAAAATACACTTGGCATATTGGTTGTCAAACCCTACTCCATTGTCCCGGATTACATAGATTGATTCATTCTCTTTGATAAAAGTGTCGAATTCGATTTGCGCGACCCGGCGCCTGGCTGTATATTTCCAGGCGTTACGCAACAGGTTTTCGAGCGCAATATTAACAAGCCGTCTATCGGCAAAAGCATGCACATCCGGACGGATTTTTTCTTCTACCCTACGGTCTGGAGCAAGATATTGAAGCTCTTTGATGTATTTTGTCACCATTTCACTCAGGTTTATATCTTCCCTGTTTACGTCAAGCCTTCCCACCCTGGACAAGTTAAGAATGTCATCAATGAGAAGTGCCATCTTTTTGGTACCATCGTTGATGTGGTTGACGCACTCCCGCCCCATCGAATCGAGACTTTCATTGTAGTTTTCTTTCAGCACCAATGCAAGACTGGCGATAGTATTAAGTGGTCCCCGCAGATCGTGAGACACCGAATATGAGAAAGATTCCAGATCCCGGTTTGCCGACTCAAGCTCGCGGGCATGATGTTCGGCAAGTTTTGCAGAGCGGTTACGCGATACAATCACGAGAGTAACTATCCAGAATACTATATAGTTGGAAATACGATTGGCGATTCTCACATATGAAACGTCACCGGGTGATAAGACCAGACCTGAGGATATAAATACGGCAACGGCTGCTGTTGTGAATATAGTCAAACGATCATCTTTAGTACCTGAAACGATCAATATTGGAAGAAGATAGAGCACCCATACCCCATAGCCCAGAGAGATGTGAGTGTCCAGATATGTAATCACTAGCGCCATGATCGCCGCGATTGTTACCAGAACGTAGACTGGATTTTTCATCCAATTTACCGCCGCTGTTTGAGAAAGCCGCTCAGATGCATATTCAAAATCGTATTGCAAAATATCTGCCCACAAAGAGCTTTAAGGCACGATGATACCTCTCATGATAGGCTCA
>CAZPHU010000021.1:19091-44369 GCA_964586285.1 uncultured Fibrobacterota bacterium
GGGACCGTACCAACGGGGACCGTACCAACGGGGAAACGGACGGGCACTAGGCCCGTCCCTTCTTCCCCCTCACTGCCCTGAATAAATTGTATATTCTCTGACTGTCATTATCGGACATATATGAATTGTAATTATTTGAATCCTAAACAATTTGACTGAGTGAGGCATCTCTTGCGATATTTTGGCTATTCCTTTATATATATCACTAAACTGCGGGCAAAACGTCCCTTTATAGGAGAGAACAGATGAAATTTGGCTTTTTCGACGACAAGAAGCGGGAGTACGTGATCACCACGCCTAAAACCCCTTATCCCTGGATCAACTACCTGGGCTCAGAGGAATTCTTCTCGCTGATTTCCAACACCGGCGGCGGATACTCATTCTACCGAGACGCTAGATTGCGTCGAATCACCCGATATCGCTACAACGACATTCCCCGCGATACTAACGGTAAATACTTCTACATAAACGACGGTGGTGATGTGTGGACTCCGGGATGGATGCCGGTGAAAAAAGAACTGGACAGCTACGAATGTAGACACGGAATGGGATACACCACTATCACAGGCGCCCGCAACGGACTCGAAGTATCAACATGCTATTTCGTGCCGCTTGGACAAGATGCCGAAATCCACAGAGTAAAAGTAAAAAATTCAGGCAAAGAGAAAAAATCATTCAAGCTGTTCTCCTATGTCGAATGGTGCCTGTGGAATGCACAGGATGATATGACCAATTTCCAGCGCAACCTCTCTACCGGTGAAGTGGAGATTGACGGCGGAGTCATATATCATAAGACAGAGTATCGTGAAAGACGCGATCATTACGCCTTCTATTCGGTAAACGCTCAACCCACCGGGTTTGATTCCGACCGAGACACTTTTGTCGGAATGCATAACGGCCTGGAAGCTCCGGATGCGGTCGTAAACGGCAAATCATTCAACTCCGTTGCCGACGGATGGTCACCAATAGCATCCCACAGCTTCGATATGAAACTGGCCCCCGGAGAGGAGAAGGAACTTATCTTCGTGCTGGGATATATTGTCAATCCAATCGAAAACAAATGGGAAAAACCGGGTGTGATCAACAAAGAAAAAGCCCGCAAGATGATCGACAATTACTCTACCGGTGAAGCAGTAGATAAGGCTTTCAACGAGCTTGGCGCATACTGGGATAAGCTTCTGAACAAATATTCGGTGCATAGCGGCGATGAACGTCTCGACCGCATGGTCAATATCTGGAACCAATACCAGTGTATGGTAACCTTCAACATGTCCAGAAGCGCCTCCTATTTCGAATCGGGAATCGGCCGCGGAATGGGCTTTCGCGACTCCAACCAGGACCTTCTGGGCTTTGTACATCAGATTCCTCACCGCGCCCGCGAACGGATTCTGGATATCGCTGCAACTCAGTTTGAAGACGGCGGCGCCTACCATCAGTACCAGCCGCTTACCAAAAGAGGAAACAACGAGATCGGCAGCAATTTCAATGATGATCCGCTGTGGCTGATCCTTGCGGTTACCGCGTATATAAAGGAAACAGGCGACCGCTCGATTCTGGATGAGCAGGTCCCCTTTGACAACGATCCAAACAACACCGCAACGCTTCTTGAACATCTTAAACGTTCGTTCTATCATGTGGTTGACAATAGGGGACCGCACAAACTCCCTCTTATCGGCCGCGCCGACTGGAACGACTGTCTGAACCTTAACTGCTTTTCCATGAACCCGGACGATTCGTTTCAGACCTGTACCAACAAGGAAGGTAAAAACGCCGAATCGGTGATGATCGCCGGGATGTTTGTCTTTATCGGCCGCGAGTATGTCGCGCTTTGTCGTGAGCTTGGCATGGGGGAAGAAGCTGATAAGGCAGAGAAGCATATCGGGGAGATGATCGAAGCGGTCAAGAAATACGGCTGGGACGGTCAGTGGTATCTGCGCGCCTATGACGACGGCGGCAACAAGGTTGGAAGCTCGGAGTGTGATGAAGGTAAGATCCTTATCGAATCGCAGGGTTTCTGCTCCATGGCGCAGATCGGCAAGGATGAAGGCTACCCGATCAAGGCGCTTGATTCTGTAAAAGAGCATCTTGACACTGAACACGGTATGGTGCTTATCGAGCCACCCTATTCGCAATACCATATAGAGCTTGGAGAAATCAGCTCCTATCCTCCAGGCTATAAAGAAAACGGCGGAATATTCTGCCACAACAACCCCTGGGTTACTATCGGGGAGGCAATCGCGGGACGCGGCGACCGAGCGTATGAGTCCTATGCCAAAATAGCACCGGCTTTTCGCGAGGAGATCAGCGAGGTGCATCGCATGGAGCCTTATGTTTATTCACAGATGATCGCCGGTAAAGCCGCCAAACGTCACGGCGAAGCCAAGAACTCCTGGCTTACCGGAACGGCAAGCTGGAATTTCGTAGCGATCACTCAGTGGATACTGGGCATCCATCCCGACTACAACGGCCTGCGCATCGATCCTAGAATCCCGGCGCGCTGGGACGGCTTCACGGTAAACCGCGTTTTTCGCGGCACAACATACAAGGTCACGGTACAAAACCCGGACCATGTGTCAAGCGGTATCAAGCAGGTTAGTGTAAACGGAAAGACGATCGAAGGCAACGTCGTACCGGTCGGCAAAGAAGGGGAGACGGTTGAGGTGACCGTCTTGATGGGGTAAGGCCTCCGGCACAAACACCTCCAGACTGATACCTTGCGCTTCCCGGCATGCCGATGCCGGTGGGGCGCAAGGCAATTTTTTTTGAGGACGCAGGGCCGATTTTTGGGGACGCACGGCTGTGCGTCCCTACTAAATTTTTCGCACCTCTTGATCCGAGAGGATCTTATATCCTTTGTCCCGCAAAACATTGGCCGCAGCATCAGCATCGTCAAACCGCAGAAACAAAATCGCCTTGTTTGACGACTGCTCGACAAAAGAATAGGTGTATTCAATATTCAAATCGTTTTCGTCGCAAAGATTGGCCAGATCGTAAAACAACCCTTCCCTGTCGTCAATCTCTACCGCCACTACGGCATTTTCCTTTACCGTAAAACCTTCACCCTTCAATACATTGTAGGCACGGTCGGGATCGTTAAGAATCATGCGGACAATACCAAATTCCGCCGTGTCCGCAATTGTTAAAGCCCGTATATTCAAGTTGTTGTCCCTCAGTACTTTCGACACCGATGCCAGGCGGCCTTTTTTATTTTCCAGAAAAACGGATATCTGCTTTGTATTCATGATTATGCCCCCTGCTGATACACATTACGTTTGTCTATTATTCTCTTGGCTTTCCCTTCACTTCTTGCAATCGTTTTCGGCTCGACCAAATGCACTTTCGTATGGATATTAAGGCTGCTGTATAGCTTTGCCTCTATGGTCTTCTCCAGCCGCTCTATATCCTTCACCTCATCGGAAAACAACTTTTCGTGCATCTCTACCTGAACATCCAAAATGTCAAGCGTACCCTTCTTATCCACCAGAAGCTGATAATGCGGCTCCACACCTTCAATATCCAAAAGCACATTCTCTATCTGTGACGGGAACACATTAACTCCCCGGATTATAAGCATATCATCGGTACGGCCCAGAATTCGGTGCATCCGTACGCAGCTTCGACCGCACGCGCACTGCTCATGGGTAATAAAGGTGATGTCGCGCGTACGATAGCGTATGATCGGAGTCCCTGTTTTTGTCAAAGTGGTAAAAACCAACTCCCCTTTTTGTCCATCCTCTAACGGTTCTCCGGTTTCCGGATCTATGATTTCAGGATAGAAATGATCCTCAAACACATGCAAAAGATCCTGCTTCTCACACTCGCTTGCCACTCCGGGGCCAATTATTTCGGTAAGCCCGTAAATGTCTATAGCCTTAACCTGCAACTTCTCCTGAATTTCTTTGCGCATGGTCTCGCTCCAAGGCTCCGCCCCGAAAAAACCGACTCGCAAAGGCAGGTCGGCAAAGCTAATCCCCTCCTCGGCCGCGCACTCGGCAAGATAGAGACTGTAGGAAGGAGTGCAGGTCAAAACGGTAGATCCAAAATCCCGCATAACCTGCAACTGGCGCTTGGTGTTACCGCCGGAAATGGGCAGAACCATTGCACCAATCCTTCGGGCACCGTAATGTGCACCCAGACCGCCGGTGAACAAACCGTAACCATACGCATTCTGCACGACATCCTTGGAGGTAGTATCACCCATGGCCAAAGTACGCGCCATCACCTCAGACCAGATATCGATGTCGTTTTGCGTGTAGGCATCAACTACAGGTTGCCCTGTTGTACCCGATGATGTGTGAATCTCCACGATGTCCTTCTTATCCGAGGCCAGCAGTCCAAACGGATAAACCTCACGCATCTCATCCTTGGTGGTAAACGGAAGCCTGGTGATATCCGACAAACTTTTTATATCCTCAGGTTTCACCCCTGCACGGTCCATTTTTTCTCTATAAAAGGGCACACTCTCATACACCCTCTCTACCAAAGACCTGAGGCGGTCGCCCTGAATTTGGGTCAGCTTATCCCGCGACATGGTTTCATAGTCTTTGTTCCAGATCATATACTCTCCTTACAATAGAACGATTTCCGCATTTAGGAAAATATAGATAACACCAGGAGAAAATGGAAACAAGTAACAAAAATCAAGTATCATGAACCTGAGATCAAACCAGGGTTTAGCCGAAACCAGGAGACTCTCCCATACGGCACCTTAAACGCCCATCACACATAAGGATTGCAACTAATTGCAAATACTTCGTAAAACAATCCATATGACAAAATCAGAACCTTCTGCCCCTGAAAACCAGCGCGCAGCTGATCCACTCCGAATCACTCAGTCAAATCATAGGAGAAATGAATGCGGGATTTTATCTGAATTCAAAAAGCTGTTTTTCGTAAAATCAAAAATCCAATACTAGTTATCAAAGCTTTAATTCAAATGACCTTACATCTGAATATCACTTTTTTCCACTCACTGTATCTTAATCTTACCAATGTATTCTTACTTCCTGATTCTTTTCCCTCAATGAAACCACGCCAGCTCTTCCAGCATGTTCTCCACTTCGGCGGAATTCTGTGCCTTGAGGCTTTCGTCGGCTACATTAACCAGATCGATCATATCCTTACTCATCAACATCTCCTTTACCGGGAGAAGAAGGTTTGTTTCCATGGACAACGTGTTCACCCCCAGTCCCGCCATGAGACAGGCATTCAGCGGCGTTTTGATTGCACCACAAACCGCGACATCCTTTTTGTGCTGATGAGCTATTGATACAGTATGTTTGATCATCTTGAGAATAACCGGATGCGTCACCCGTCGATACATCTCTACACTGTTGTTTTCCCGTCCCGCCGCGAAAGTATACTGAACCAGATCGTTTGTTCCGATACTGAAAAAATCCACATAAGGCACAAACTGCTCGACAGACAAGGCAGCCGAGGGAATCTCCACCATCATGCCAACCTGAATGTCTTTGCGCCGCACTCCAGCCATACTACACCCTTCATCTATCACCTCAAGTGCGGCCTCGATATCTTCCAGAAGAGTGACAAAAGGAAGAAGTATATTGATTTTTCCGTATTTGCATGCCCCAAGAATGCTGTGAAGCTGCTTCTTGAAAAGTGCGGTATGGTTGAGAAGGTAGCGCAAGCCCCTCATCCCCAGCTGAGGGTTCTCCTCTTCCTCAAAAGTCAGGTAAGGAATATCCTTATCCGCTCCCACATCCAAAACTCTAACCGTAACTTCTCCCTTTTTAAAGATCGCCAGCATTCGCTTAAGAAACGAACACTCCTCCTCGGCGGTAGGCATATGCTCCTTGGACATATAATAGAGTTCGCTTCTAAGAAGCCCGATCCCTTCCGCACCGGCCATCGCCGCCTGTTCCGCCTCATATAAGGAGCCCACATTTGCCTCTAAACGTATCCGCACTCCGTCACGCGTCGTACATTCCCGGTTAACAAACGACGGCTTTCGGCGCTGTTGAACCTCTCCGACTCGCTCTTTTACATACTTCTGCTGATCTTCCTCATCCGGATGAATGATTATTTTCCCCTGCTCTCCATCCACAACAATAGTATCATCGGTTCTAACCAATGAACTGATACCCGGGACATTAACAATAACCGGAACCTGAAGAGATTTGGCAATGAGGGCTACATGTGAAGTCTCATCCCCCTTTTCCATCACTATCCCAAGGATCTTCTCCAAATCGATGAGAGCGATGTCCGAAGGAATTAACCGCTCGGCAATCAGAACAACAGGGTTTTGGATTCTTTTCAGCGGATTGGCACGAACGTGTTCAATTTCCAGAAGATTTCTCAATAGCCTGTGGTAAACATCCTGGATATCAGCGAATCTACGGCGAAGGTTCTCATCCTCTATGGAGGCGAAGCGTTTTTCTATTACGTTTATCTGACTCGCAAGAACATACTCTATATTAAGCTGCTGCTGTCTTAAAAGATCCTGAATATGCTTAAGAAAAGCCACATCCTCGAGAAGATGAATATGCACCTGAAAAACATTGCTTATTTCCCTGTTTTCGGTTTGAAGAGTCTTCATTTTTATATGATGAAGCTGTGACTTGCTCTTTTGAATAGCCCTCTCAAGCCTCTTTTCCTCCAACGCAATATCTTCAACGGCAAAGCTGTTTTTCTCCAAAGCGTCCAGTTCAATTTGCTTAAACACATACGCACTTCCCAAAACTGCACCTGGGGAAATGGTAGTGCCGTGAAGGACCAACGGGGCGCTCTTTGTCACTCTACCTGTTTTCATCAAGTAACCTTTTTACTGTCTGAATTAAATACCCCATATCAAAGGGTTTGGTAACGTATTCGTCTGCTTTCAAAATTTCCTTACCTATCATTTTATCCTTTGCGGTGCTCTTTGCGGTCAACATCACAATCTTTATACTCGAAAATTTATGGTTGTCTCGAATGATTTTGCATAACTCCCAGCCGTCTATCTCAGGCATCATGACATCCAGCACAATCAGATCGGGCATGTGCTTCTCTATGGTTTCCAGCGCCCTTGTACTGTCTCCCTCCGAAACAGCCGTGTAACCCCTACGCTGCAGATTCACATACAGTAATTCTCTGATATTGGGATCATCGTCAATTATTGCAATTTTTGCACTCATAGATCGTTCCCACTACATCCTTGTCAATCTCACGTCTGTTGGATTATCGGCTCATCACCCCATGTATTACTTCCAGTAAATTATTAATATCAAATGGTTTAGACATAAAGTAATCGCTGCCCGCCTCCCTGGCCTTCTCCATATCCCCCTGCTGAGCGGCGGCGGTTACAAAAACAACAAACGCATTCTGTGTGGCCGGGTTTTCCTTTATCCGCCTGCACACTTCCCAACCGTCAATATCCGGCAGCCGAACATTAAGTAGTACTACGTCCGGTTTCGACTCAAAAGCCAGCTTTAGACCGCTTGTGCCGTCACCAGCAATCAAAACCGGTAATCCGCGGCGTTCCATGTTTATCCTCAGAAGCTCGGCTACATTCACCTCATCTTCGATAATCAGGATTTGCATACTCGTTTTTCCTTTTCGATATGGTGAAAATGATTGAGGTCCCCTTCCCAATATCACTCCTTGCCATTATTGTCCCACCGTGTGCCTGTACAATACCTTTTGCGATTGACAGACCCAGTCCGCTTCCTCTGCTTTCTCCCGGAGGATTTTTGCGGCCTCGGTAAAATTTCTCGAATATCTTTTCAAGCTCATCGGTGGGTATGCCAGGGCCGTTATCGTGTATTTGCACTCCAATCGTTTTCTCATCTTCCAAATAGATATCTATATTAATATCGACTTTTTGCCTGCCGAAAATAATCGCATTGTCGATGATATTCATGAAAACCTGTTTCATCCTGTCATGATCGAGGGGAGCCCGCAATTTCCTTTCATCATCTGCATTGATCTTAACGTTTACCTCCGGAGGAATTTGCATCGAGGAAACCGTCTCCCTTGCCAAAGCTGCCACATTGGTCATGCTGGTTACAAGCTCATGTACCCCCTTTTCTATCTTGGAAATATCGAGCAACTCCCCAAGAAGCAGCCCCAGACGCTTACCCTCAGCTTCGATTATGGATAAATACTTGTCACGCTCCTGATCGCTTAGCTTTATATCCTTTGCCATTAGTGTCTCGGCAAATCCTATAATACCAGTCAGGGGAGTCCTCAGCTCATGTGAGGCCATGGAAACAAATTCGCTCTTAAGAGAGTCCAGCTCCTTTAGTTTGGCATTTGCCTCATCCAATTCTCGATTTTTATGAATAAGCTTTCTGTTGACCCGCTCCAGTTGGCGGCTGTGATCCTTAACCGCCTCCTCGGCAAGCTTTCTTTGTGTAATATCGCGCCAGGCGACCACTCCGGCGCTAATTTCTCCCTTCTCTCCGTATATCGGGCCCCCGTTTACCAGTATGATAACACTGCTGCCGTCGGGACGCTTGATAATCCACTCCTCATCCATAACTATTTCACCTCTATGCACCGTCCTGCTCAATGGCAATTCTCCGGGCGAGGGCAGCGTCGTACCGTCGAGATGATAAAAGCCCCACCTGTCCGGCCGCTCATGCTCGCTGACATTGCTCTGACTCTCCGGGATACACAGAAGCTTACTCGCATATCGACTCATCATCCTTATCCGCACATCGGGTGAATCGGCTATTATTATCGCCTCTGGTATATACTCCATCAGAGCTTCCAGAATCTGTCTCCCCTCCTGCGCTTCCTGGGCCCGCTCTTCGGCAATTTCCCGCTCCCCTGCAAGCTGTTTTTCGTACTTTTTGCGCTCGGTTATATCTACAAATGACACCACGCTCTTGTCGGTATTTCCGATCAAATCCGCCACGATTATGACTTCAAGCACATCGCCCTTGCGGTTCACCAGCCGTGCCTCATAGTGCCTGGCCGTTGTTTCGGGGGAACGACGGCGCTCGAAATGATGAGTCTCCAGTTTTTGAAGGTCATCGGGATGCGCCAGCTTTCGCCAGCTCATTTTACCTTCCACCTCCTGCTTTGAATAGCCCAGCATCCCTGTAAACCTCTCGTTTGCAAGCGAGATGGTTGTATCACGCTCGATGATTGTGGTTGCCGTGCCTGTGTTTTCAAATATCGAGCGATATGTCCGCTCTGATGTCTGAATTTTTTCATCGGAGCGCTTCCTCTCAACGGCATTGACAAACATCGAGCCCACTATCTGAAGCAGTTTGACAACATTGTCAGACCATTGCTGCCTTCGTTTAACCGCATCAAAGCCGATAAAACCGACTATCTGACTCCTGCTTACAAGCGGCAAACAAATCAGCGACTTAATACTTCCGGATTCAAACACACGAGCTTCATTTTTGGCCTGGGACGGAAGATTCCGGGTATCCGAAACCACAACACTCTTCCCGGCATTAAGCGAAGACATAAGCCAGGAGAAATCGGCCAGGGGAAGGCCTTGAAGAGAATCTTTTTGCGGCAACACGCCGTCATTGACCCATTCATAGCGATTAGACATAAGGGTTTTTGATTCATCGAAAAGAAACATATAGCTTCTATCAACTCCCGCGAAGAGTCCGATGAGACGAAGGGCGGTCTCTATTCCCCTGTCGATTTTGGCTGTAGTCAAGTTGATGAAACGGGTTGACAAAGCACTTATTAAACGCTCGAACCTAACACGATACTGAAGGGCCTTGCGGTTATTTTCCTGCACCGTGATATCACGAGAGAATGTCAAAACAGATCTGACACAGCCGTCACTCCCCTTCTCCGGAACTAAATAAGTCTGATAAGATCGCTTACCATGGGGGCCGTCCAGGGAAAACTCCATCTCATTCTCTTTACCCGATCTGAAACACCTCTCAACCTCTTTCTGCCAGAAATCCGTTTTCTTCTTATCGAAGCCCAATCGGTTAAGGCTTTTTCCCCGCAGCCATTCATGATCGTATCCAAGGGCTTTTTTTGTGGCCCGATTCGCGTAAAGGATATTAAGGGTTCTATCAACCCTCACAATTACATCCGGAGAATACTCCACCAGCATCCGGATCTCATGCTCCCGCTCTCGTATAACCTGCTCCATGCGCCTTCTTTCGGTCATGTCGATCCCGGTGCACAAAATCTCCGAGCCGATTGCCTCTCCGAAATCTATCACTTTCGCAGCCCAATGCATCCATTGCACTTGAGGCAAACCGTCAACATTACGGCTCTCAAAACGCACGCTTTGCTGGTTTTTGCTAATGATCTTGTGTATCTGCTCGGAGGCTTTCGTGTCTTCGGAGGAAAGTATGGAGCCGACGAAGTGTCTACCGATAAGCCTATGCTCTGTTTGTCCTAAAACGGCTTCACCATATTTGTTTATGAATGTCACCTTACCGTCCATCGACAGCCGCACAATCGCGGCATCAACACTGTTGACAAAATTTTTAAACAGCTTTTCGGATTGCCTTAACGCTTCTTCCTCCTGAGCAAGCTCTGTAATATTATTACCTATAGACAAAAATTCAACGATGTTGCCCTGGTGATCGGTGACCGGCCTATTGGTCCAGGCTATCCACACAAAAGTTCCGTCGCGTCGAACATTCTTATGATGCATGTTCACATATTTCTCGGGATTTGACAGCATGTCCCTGGTCATCGATTTTATGTCCCGCACCACAGCATCGCTTTTAGGAAAAAGTGCTGCAAGCGGCATTCCCGCCATCTCATTTGGTGCATACCCAAACAGCCTCGCGCAAAAGGAGTTTGAAAAAAGGATCGTACCGTCGTAAGCCCACCTGATTATCGCACTGTTGCAGCTTTCCACCAGTTCCCTATACCTTGCCTGCGAATGCATCAGCGCCTGTCTGGTATCACGAGCATCGGAGAGCATGGCTTCAAGTCGTCTGAGATCATCCCTCATCACCCACTGATCCAGCACATGCCTTATACTAAAACCCAGCCTCTGAATTGCTCCCCTGGATACAAAATCGAATGCCCCAAGGCCTGCGACTTCTCCCAAGGCATTTTGATCCTCACCATCAGCTATAACGATAACCGGCAGATCAGGGTTTTCTGTTCCGGAAATCCGAATTACATCGGCCAAGTCCAGCCCCTGCGGATTGTATTCACTCAAGACGACGTGCGGGTCAATCTGTTTAAGCGCTTTTTTAAGTTCGGAGGGGGAGCCGACCGACTGGTACTCAATATCCAAACCGTGATTCTTAATGGCGTTTATAGCCGATTCAACCTCCTCCATGTTGCCGTCAACCACTACCATACGCGCTTTTATCGGCCGGTAAACGGAAGATTTATGCAAGGGTGATTTGCTTGCCGACAACACTTTGATTTTCTCCTTGAAACTGTTTAGAAGGCTGGTAATCAAAAGGAGTGCCTGACTGCTCCCCGATTCAACACGCGTCTTTTCTCACTATAAGAAAGCCTGGCGCCAATGTCAAATAATGCTTAAACCATACGGAATAACAGTTTGTCTCGACCATTAGTCCGCAGTTTCCCGGATGGTTTTGTTCCGTATTTAAAAAAAGCAAAATCCAAGCCGGCACAGACCGACATCCGAAAGCAATTACACAGGCAAAGGCTAAGAGGTTTTTCCCGGCGGCAAGAAAACCAAATCCGGGATTTACTCCATTGGGCTTGACTCAACCTGCCTTTTGATTCATCATCTCCAGCTGTTTGTGATCCATCTCCTCCTGGGTATAAACCCACTTAGCGGTGGCGATTGACCAGAAATGCCCAAACGGATCCTTTACCTTACCGAATCGATCCCCCCAAAAGGAGTCGCTAAGAGGCATCTGAATGGAGGCCCCCATGTCCACGGCTTTGTTAAACACCCTGTCGCAGTCTTTCACATAAGTCCACAATCCGGCGGTACTGTATTCCCCAGGGCCACGCTCCTGGGTCGAACCGGACCAGGCATCTGCCGTCATGATCTGTGTATCCCCGATCTGTATCATGGCATGCATTATTTTTCCGCCCTCCGGGTATTGCATAGGCTCAAACAGCAGTCCGGCATCAAACACCTTTTCATACCACTCTAAAGCGTCGGCGCAATTTCCGTTAAACCACAAATGCACAGTGACATCACCAATATAGTCCGGCTTGTACGATTCAGCTTTCTGAGCCATAATACCTCCAGTTTTGAGTTTAGGCCTTCCTTTTATGTATTCCTGAACCGGGAGATCGTTTTAGATGAATTATGCAAATTATCGGACCTCTCGAATATCTCATCACAGAACCTACCATTTCTCATTCGGCGGATAGATTGGAATGATGAAAACATGTACCTGCAACTTCGGCCAAAATTTGAAAACAAATCTCAGGCCGGAACACGGGATCCTTTGGAGTCAATGCTACTAAAGGGATTGCTTAGACGAATAGATCGAACTCCGCAGGTTTGAATCGGATCTAAAAAAGAAATGTCTGCAAATTCAGAGCCGGAAAAAGGGAGAGTATCATACAAACAGATGGTATGCCTTGACCCCAAATCGCTCGGATAGATTTCTCGCCTCCAGGCGGTTAGAACAGAAACAGACTAAAGCATCACCAGGCAGCCGGGATAAGTCCAGGTCACCCGACTTTCTGAATTCCTGTTCCAGCCGCCAGTTGCCTATCGAGCCGGCGGACTGAATCAGCCAGGGAGTTTTGGTATCGAGACGGTCTCGCTGTTTCGGCCGGCAATAAACAACCGGGCAAATGCCGATTTTTGTTGCAAAATCGGAGCGGATACCTATTCCGTAGGGCTCAAAGGACATATGACAGCAGCGCTTGCGCCAGCTCATCAGGTGAATAAATGACGAGAGTTGCGCGCCGGTAAAACACACACATCTATGTTTCCCAGGCATATTTTTGTCGCCTGCAACTATTCTTTTTTCCGAAAGAATATTACAGAGGCTGTCCCAGGCGGTGCGGGGGTAACGTTTACCATGCATGAGGGCACGGCAAAAATCGGACATCTTCTCGGTAGGCCAGGGGCTATGAGTGGTCCGGGTCCAGTGTATGATACAAGTGCTCGCTTCTTCTAAAGACTTTGGCTCCAGCGCTCTTTTGGAAGGGGAATAGGATATTCGACTCTTTCGTTTCAGATATGGGACCCTGAATCTGTCTTCAATCTTGGAAGGATTGTTTGAGACCACGCGCTCGAAAAAGCCTCCGGGCCTGATACTTACAGGAATTAGAGTATCCGCCCTGTTAACCACCATCGTATCACGCATCCTGAGGCTCTTGTTCTTGTCCTTGTCATAAACACAATCGACTGAAATGAATGAACAGGAGTGGAGATCAAACTGACTATACAAGCGGTCGATTGCCGATTCCTTATTTATGCGTCCGTAAATTGGAATAACTAATCGGACAGGAAGCCGGGCATCCAAGGCCGCGGTCAGGATTATATCCCAGAACATAAGTCCGGTTGAGCCGATCAGAATGTATTGCCTGCTCCTGAGCCACTCAACGGCATCGAGGCATGCTCTCACCCAGGGAGTTTCACCGCAGGGTTGCAGAGGCTGACGTGACACAAGTAAGGCTGCCGTATGGGGCATAAGTACCTCACGAATGTTGCTGCTACTTTGTGTCGCCTGCAATAGAATCAGGACGGTTGTCTATTGTGTAGCGATACTCCACGGATCACGTAAAAAGGGACGATTCGATGTGTATCCCCAGGTATACCCCCCATTCGAAACGCCCCCCTTGATCATTTGTTTTGTATTCAGCTTATTCCAATCTTACTGTTTGACCGCCAGAAGGTAACAATTTTTCGCCGCTTCTTTATATACCGGATGATCGGTATCGGTCTGAAAGGCTCTCTTAACATCACGCCAACTACCGAGTGCTTTTTCTCCGACGGACTCATCGGCGGATTTGCCTGCCAGAGCAGTGTGACAACGAGCTTTCAACACCAGAGCCTGTTTATTTAAAATATCTTTATCCATAAGATAGGACGCAGTTGAAACCGCTTTTTGGATATATGTCAAAGCTTTTTCAAAATCGTTGGAGTGATACAAATTTCGTGCCTGAATCAGATAAAACTCTCCATCATTGACGTGGTTTTCAGAGAAAAAAGCCTCCGGAAAGCGGTTTGCATCCTGATGTGCACGAGCGCTAAGCAAGACTCCCAATAAACTCTTTGCCTTGGTTTCGGGAAGAATAGATGAAAGTGCACGGACATTGTGGTAATTTCCTTTGCGCTCCTCTTTTTGCATGATTGTGAGCGGATCCTCGATCTCGTACTCTCTGCTCAGGTTCTCCAGAAGACTCTGCGCACTTACTGTGAGCCGCGATTTGGAAGCACCCTCACCCTCGTCTGATCCTGCACCAAACACTATAAGCGCCCCAACCAGGATTATTGCCGCCACACCGGCTGCTATTAAGGCGAAACGAAAACGCCCATTCTTGCGCGATCCGACCGCCGGGGAAAACTGTACGGAGCTATTGCCGGATATAAAGTCTTTGATCACAAGCTCCGGTGCCTTTGCCGTGTATTTGGATAAAATATGTCCGAGGTCTCTGCACACAAGCGCCATGGACGAAGGACGCTTGGCCGGATTTTTCTCCAGACAGGATGTAACCAGCTTCTCGAGCCTGGATGGAAGGTGCAGTCCGTAGGTACAGACAGGATCGTAATCGTTTTCGAGTCGTTTCGAAATCAACCTGGTGAGGTTTCTCTCGGGAAATGTCCTGAAACCGGTCAGCACCTCATACAAAACACAGCCGAATGCATAGATATCGGCACGCTGATCGACATTCTTTGCCTCCATCTGCTCCGGAGCGATGTACTGAAGCGATCCGGGCACATGGCCTTCGGCGGTATGCATGGAGATGTTTACCGGAGTGGCTATTCCAAAATCGGTGAGCGAAATTTTCCCCTTGCGAGATATGAGTATATTACCCGGTTTCAGATCGCGATGAAGAACGCCCTTGCAATTTCGTCCGCTAAGAGTATATTCAAACGAGTGCGTATAACTGAGTGCACGCGCCACGATCAATGCGATCGCAACAGCCACGTCGGGCGGAAAAGATCCGTAGTGGTTGAGAAGGACCTCAAGAGACCAGCCGTCGACTTTCTCCATCTCGATGTATGGCAGGCCGTGCCACAACCCCACCGAATGAATGGTTATTATGTTTGGATGGTCCAACTGAGCCATGAGTTTCATCTCGGTATCGAAACGCCCGCGATGTTCATTGTTGATATCCGGTTTAAGTACCTTTACGGCGCGTTTAACCCCCAGCTGTTCGTTCCATATCTCGTACACGACAGCCATTCCCCCCTCACCAAGCTCAGCCGTAATTATGCCCGATCCAAGCCTTCCCTCATCCATTCGGGAAGCCCTTTGGGGAGAAATAAACCTCTCGTTCATCTGTTCATCACTGAAAGAGTTGGGTAGTAACTGCGCCATAACTGTTAATGCTCCATCTGAGGTCCGGGGATTTAAATGGCTGTATGTACCATAGTTACGAGGTACATCCTACAATCATCAATATATGTATTCAAACTCTAATTGTCCATCTTTTTTTTACATCTTACTTTAAGCACTTGGGCTTATTTGGCTTTATATCAAGCTCTTACTATTATTAGTCCCTTTGGTATACCATATTTTGTTTGACTCGTCTCAAGATATGGTGGGCAGAAAGCGTAAAAACAGGTGATGAAATCTATTAAATCACGGGTTAAGCGATTATTCTCAACAGAGCAAGGGGCGCATATTTGGAAAAGTAGTGTATTTTTGTTTCTTTTCTACGACGATGCTCGTGTCTGGTGCATATGATCTGTGTATGCCTAACGGCAGCTTAAGGATGTATGATTCTCGTTTCTAACAGGCGACTGGTTTCTCATGAATATTTTGCTCACTACCTACCAGGGATATATTGAGGGGTCTACTAATTCCATTGCGTTTCTGGCACGCGCGTTAGCCGAGAGAGGCCATAGTGTGTATGTTGGCGCAGGCGACAAAAGCTACCTCTTTTCGCTTCTAAGTAACGAGCCCTCGGTAAAGCTGATTCCCATGACCTTTCGTGGTAAGCTGGATTTAGAAGGCATGCGTCAAATCAGAGACGCCGTGATAAGCTACGATATCGACATCGTCAACGCCCAGGCCAGCCTCGATCGCTATACGACCATATTGGCACGTTGGTTCTACAAGCTTGATGTCGGGCTTGTGCATACTCGCCGCCAGTACCCTCTTAGCACAAGCGGCCCTTTGCAGCGAGCCTTTTATACCATGGGTACAGATCGAGTGGTGGTGATCAGTGATGAGCTTAGGAGAATTTTTGAGAGAAAAAAGTATCCCTCAAAACATCTTCATGTGATCTACAACGGCACTCCCAAATCGCGCTACCCTTCAATCGATCCGTCTGAAGTGGGAGCTTTGCGGAAAAAACTACAGATTGAGGAGTCGGAAAAAATCATCGGGTGCATTTCCAGGCGAAAGAAGCAGGAGCAGCTTCTGGCGGCGATGAAAAAACTCGGCGACCAATACACCCTTCTCTTCGCGGGAATCATTCCCGGTAGTCTGGATGAGATCGCGAAGAGAATAGGCATAAAAAACAGGATTATTTACGCGGGGATGGTAGACAGCAAGGAGATCTTTCCTTACTATAAGCTCTGCGATGTAAACGTACTTGCATCGACCAGTGACGGTTTCGGACTTGTTCTGGTCGAATCGATGGCCATGGGAACACCCGTTGTCGGTACCAGAAGCGGCGGCATCCTCAATGTTATCGATCATGAGGAAAACGGCCTTTTGTTTGACGATAACGACATCGACGGTTTATCCGATTGCATCCTAAGAATGCTAAACGACGCGCAACTTAGGGAAAATTGCATCCGTAACGGATACCGGACCGCCTTTGAAAGGTTCAGCATAGAAAAAACCGCCGAAAACTATGAAAGGCTTTTCGAGTCGATTATAAAAAGGCGCAATAAGGCATGACTGGGTCAGAGCCGCTTCTAAACCACCTTGCACGCACGCCTCGGCAAATGCCCAAGGCTTTGTTGTCACAAGTGCTACATATAAAGGAGTGCCTCTTTTCGAGTTGTTTTGCCGATTATCATGCAACTGAATCCTTTATTATAGGCGCTGATCTGGTTTCCATGCGGGAGCAAACCTTATATTTCTGTTGTCGGTTATTTGCAGAAGATGCATAATGCAAACATATCCACCTGTTTTCCATTACAGTTAAACGGTTAATCAATTTTTACTTTTTTTGATGTGTCTGAGCATCAGACATTTTAGTACTGTATTTTTCATGAGAATACCACGCTCTCCTCAGAGTCTTTTCGAGTGGCTGCGTTCGCATCCGGTTGATCCCGATCTGGACAAGTATCGCCACCACCTGGTCAAACAGGAGTATTACTTCCAGTTTCCGCTTCCCTCGTCTCAGTTTTACTATATCATGGATATAAAATCCGGACGCATGGTATATGTCAGTGATACCATACGGCACGTCCTGGGTTATGATCCCTACGATCTAAACGATCTTGAGATGTTCTACGAAGCGGTTCATCGAGACGACTTGTCACTTACCTGCCTGGCGGTCTACAAAAGCCTCTCCTATGCCTATAAATTTTCCGACAGCATACCTTTAGAGGGTGTTTTTTCGATGGATTGCCGCATGCGCCACCGCAAGGGCCATTGGGTGAGAATAAAGCGGGACAATGCTCTTTTCCGGCGCGACAGATTCGGCAACCCGGCCCTAACAATTACCTGGTGTACCGATATAACCCGCTTTAAGCGCTCTTCTCTGGTGGCATTCGAGTACAAGGGCCCCGCGCTTCCAGGCCTCGTATTTCCCGATGATGAGTTGATGGAGGCCGGGCGTATATTGTCTGCCCGTGAAATCGAGATTCTTCGGGGAATTGCAAATGGAGACGGCTCCAAAAAAATCGCGGATCATTTGAACTTGAGCGTACATACCGTAAACACTCACAGAAGGCGAATGCTTCGGAAGATTGATGCCGCAAATTCTCACCAGCTAATACGATTTGCCCAGGAAAACGACCTTCTGTAACCGACAATTGTGTATTTTTACCCGATTTGCTCCACTATTTGGACCCGACCTCGTTGAAAATTACTCATAAATGAGTATTTATTCTCTTTCCAGCACCACGTAGTTTTATAAGAGTAAAATTGATAACCTATATTACGCTGCTAGCTGAGCGATTCGCTTCAGAGTAAAAGGCGCGAGAGTAAAATTAAACGGACATAGCCGTTTTTGTTTCATCACCTCAGCGTCCATTTAAGTATGGAAAGCAGAGACCGATAAATTAGCTGGTACCCCGGTTTTTTTGTGCGTTCACGATGAAGCGGGGGTGCATTTCGGCCCCCGCTTTTTTTCTTTTTTGTTTCGGCGAACAGAAACATTGCTTAGCGAAGCGACTCTTCACTACGATTGCGCGAAATCTTCTCAGAACCGCTCAATTCAGTTTTAAAATTTTCACAGCCGATTCGGCAATTCATTCAGACTACCGATAACCGGCACCCCGCACTTTTTTAGACGCCTGGTGCTGTAATGGCCGTGTGAAACCAGTATACAATCCACCCCCATTGCCCTCGCGACTTCAAAATCGTGACAAGTATCTCCAATCATAACAATCTCTTTTTTGCTGTGGGCGATCTTTTCGATCAGCAATTGGCCGTTCTTTATCTTGCTTGCGGCAAATTGATCACTTATGCCGCTTATCCTCTCAAAGCAGTTTCCTATTCCCAACCGGTTGATAGTTTCTTCTAGTTCCTTTTGGCGGTAGGCTGAGAGAACCGAATGCACGACCCCCTTTTCCGAAAGCTTGTTCAAGATTTCATGAGCCCCCAGATAAAGCCCCGCCTCGTAACGCCTCCGATTGTATGCATCGATAAACTCGACCGCCACCTTCTCAAAGGCCACGGCATCAAAATCAAACCCAACCTTCCTATAGTACTCCTTCACGGGAAAACCGAAAACATCCTTGTAGCGGCTGAGGGTGACGGCGGGAAGCATGTACCTGGAAAGCAGACTGTTTATCAGTTCAAGAGACAATTGTATATCATCAAAAAGGGTTCCGTTCCAATCCCAGATGATATGCTTGTAGCCGCATTTTTTGGAAATAACCAACCGATATACCTCCCCTGAAATTCGCAATATTTACACTATTTTGCAAATCAACTATTTTATAGACGATCACTGTATTCTGAAAGGATACGAATAGCCATATGGAAAATGATATTTTGACGATCGAAGAAGTTGCCGAGTACCTGAGGGTCTCTGAACGTACGGTTTATGACTGGGCTCAAAAAGGGGTAATCCCATCCGGCAAACTCGGTACAACCTGGCGCTTCAAACGCACGGAGGTGGTACAATGGGTAGACCGGAATCTTGGAAAATCTGGTAGGCGCCCCACGCCCCCACCATCCGTATCTCTAACCCGGGCATTATCCCCCCAATCCTGCATCCTTCTTCAGTCCTCGACCAAAATTGATGCGATAAACGAGATTTTGGGAGTGCTGTCCGAATCGGAGAAGATCACGGACAAACAGGATCTGGCGGATGCGATCTTCCAAAGAGAACAGCTTATGAGTACCGGTATAGGGCTTGGAATCGGCTTGCCTCACGTGCGCCTGGATTCCGTGGTCGATATTGCCATGGCCCTTGGAGTAAGCACTACGCCAATCGAAGACTACGAGTCTCTGGACGGTAAACCGGTGCGAATAATCGTGATGATTGCTGCCGGAAAGGATCAACACGCCAAGCACGTAAGACTTCTTTCGCATGTTACGGCACGCCTGAAGAAGAGTTCTATTCGCAAAAACGTTTTAGCCGCACAAGACGCCAATCAGATGTATCAGGCTTTGGTCATGTGATTCATTAAATTGCCGAGAATACAGCAGTCTGATATAAAAGACAATACTCGCGTTCAAACGGCTTTCAGGCATGATGGGGGACCTTTTTACACCTAAATTTCTGCTGCCTTAGATTATTCGCACCTCTTTTCACCATCTCGGCCCGATAATTGCCTACCGTATTGGGCATGAGAGCCGAAATCACCTGCATACTATTGATGTTTGCAATTCATGCATTCCCAGCCTCGCCCGGCGACGGCGATTCGATTTTGACGCTGCGAGAAGCAGAGAGCCGCGCGGTATCACAAGGTTTTGATGTTCGCGGATCGGAAAAACAGTACGATTCACGCAGATGGGCTTATTGGCAGGCAGTTACAGGCTATTTGCCCCGTATCAGTTTCAATTCTCAATATATCCGATTGGGTGGAACTGTAAGTGGATTCGGCTCCCCGACCACTACTTTTCCGGGAGGAGGCGGTGGTCTTTCCAGGGCGCTTCAGCCGCCCGAGGCCCCGCAACAACCCGGCGATCAAGCCCCCGACGACCAGTTTGGACAGCCGGAAGACCTCGAAAACTTTTTCCTTCACGACCTTACCGTTCGACAACCGATCTTCAACGGTGGGAGTCAGATTGTGGGGATAAAGATCGCCAAAACCTCCAGAGAAGCAGCAAAAGTTCAAATCGAGGCCGCGCGCCAGGAAGCAATTTTCCAGACCCGTGACGCATATCTAAGCACGGTATCGGCCAAAGCGAGGCTCCAGACCGCCCAAAGAAGCCTCCAGTTCAGCATTCAGAACCTTCAGAGCGCAAAAATCCGTCAACAAAGCGGCGTAGTTCCCATCACGGAGGTGCTTCGATGGGAAGCGGAGGTGGCTCAGAATCAGGCGGCGATCGCCCAGGCAAAAACCGGTATAGATGCCTCCCGCTACGCCCTGTTCTCATCCATGGGTATAATGCTGGATACCCTGTCCACAACATTTGAGCTGCTTTCTTTCGATCATTTCGCCGGTATCTGTTCCAGTTTGAGTGTAGACACTGTAGTAGAGGCGGCGGTGGAGGATAACCCTTCCTATCTTGCCCTTCAGAAATCTACCCGAATCGCTCTATTACAGAAATATTCGGCAATCACTGGATATATGCCCTCTCTTAACGGCTTTTTTACCCTTCAGTGGCAAAGTGCGCAGGAGTTCTGGCCCGAGCAGGATCCGGGCTGGTACCTGGGGCTGACAATGAACATTCCCGTATTTCAGGGATTTTCCAACACGGCTCAGTATTTTAGGGCTGCCACAGAGTATGAGCGAAGCGTGATCTCAGAGAATCAGGCCCACAACCGGTTTATTACGGCCGCGCGCACCGCAGCACGAAACTTTCTGGGTGCCAGACAGCAGCTCGAGGCTGCCCAAAGAAGAAGGGAGCTTATGGAGGAGACTCTGGATATCATGCAGACCCGATACGAAAGTGGTGTTGCCGGTCAGACGGAGCTGCTTGAGGTGGCCCTGAGCACAGAGCAGGCAAGCCTTGCCTATATCGATGCTCTCTTCTCATGCCTTCGCACACACGCCCAATATCTTTTGAATATCGGACAGCTGGAGGTCTCCCGATGAGCATACGCCCGATATTTATGTTCACCGCTGTCCTGCTTTTGCTGTCCTGCGGCCAACAGCAATCAGAGCGACAGGACATATCCGATGATAAAACGCCCAGGGTTCTGGAGGTCGTTCGTGTCAGCCGGGGAGTGATCAATCAACGGGTGGAATCCTCTGGAACTATCGGCGGAATAGAGGAGGTTTGGGTCGTTTCCCAATCCCAGGGAACCATAACAGAAATCTGGTTTGAGCTGGGGGACCGGGTTAAACAGGGCAGTATCCTGATTTTGCTGGATAATGATGCACCGCGGTATAGTCTGGCCCAGGCAAATCGGCAGCTTGAATCGGCGCGACTAAACTATCGGGCCGTAAAGAAACTCTACGACAGCGAAGCGGCATCAGAGGCGGAGCTTGCAAACGCACGCGGGCAGCTCAACAAGGCGCGGGCGATGTTTGAACAGGCTCAGGAGGCACTGTCAAACACCCGTATCACCACCCCGATCAACGGCTTCATCGCACAGAAGGCAAGGGATTTGACCGTGGGCAACTATGTCGCCCCCGGTACGCGAATCGCCCACGTAGTTGATCTCTCCCGCATCAAGGTATCGATACCCCTTGGTGAAGAGGAGGTCATACAGGTGAATCGGGGTTCGCCGGCGGTGATAATTCCCTATTCGGGCTGTCCGATCGATTCTCAGATTCCCGCGGAAGTGACTGCGGTTGCCGCCGGAGCCGATCAGGCGACCGGCAGTTTCACCGCTTTGGTGGAGGCGGATAATCCCTGCGACACCATCCTCAGGGCGGGCATGACAGTCACCGTGCTTGTTGACGTATCCGCCGGGGACTCCACCCTTATAATTCCCACCAGCGCCCTTGTCGAAGAGGACAGCGTTTTTGTTTTCTCCGAGGGCAAAGCAGACAAAAGGGGTGTGGTAATCGGCCGGACGGTCGGAAACCGTACTGCCTTGAGATCGGGGCTGGATACCGGCGATGTGGTCATTATAACTCCCCCGCCTCAGTTGACCGACGGCGAGCAGATCGACACCTCTCTGGTTGGAGACAGCGGCGTATGGGAATAAACGTCGGTAAGTTCTCCGTTCACAACCCGGTACTCATAAACATTGTCATGGTAGCTATCCTGGCTCTTGGTTTTTTTAGTGCCGCTCGCCTTCCCCGCGAGCAATTCAGCGAGATACCCTTCTATTGGGTCAACATAAGCGTCCCCTATCCCGGCGTATCCGCTGAGGATATCGAACAGAATATCACCACCGAAATAGAGGAACAGCTCCGGGGCCTTCCCAACCTCGACCAGATCACATCAACCACTCGCGAGGGAATGGCTATGGTTCAGGTCGAGTTTGAGGAGGGGATCTCCGAAACCCGTTTCCAGCAGCTTTATCAGCGCACGCAAACCGAGTTCAATAAGGTAGAGCTTCCACAGGAGGCACTGGAGCCGGTCATTTCCGACTTTTCAACAGCCGATTTCGTTCCCGTGGTTGAGGTTATCCTCGCCGGGGATGTCTCATATCGTGTCCTGGATCATCAATCGAAGCTTCTTCGCGACCGGATCCTCGAATTAGAGGGGGTAAGCGATGTGGAGAGGATCGGCGGCAGAGAGCAGGAACTCCAAATAGCGGTCGATCGACAGAAGGCCGAGGCGCTGCAAATTTCTCTGGATGAGATAGTATCGGCGATACGGCTTGCAAACGCCACGATTCCGGCAGGAAATCTAACCACCGATACCCGCGAGTATGTGGTTCGCACCCTGGGTGAGCTTAGTGAAGTCGAGCAGTTCGAGCGGATCCTGGTTCGCAAACTACCCTCGGGTGAGGCGATTTCGGTGGGCGAGCTGGCAGCCGTGCGCGATACATTCGAGAGTGCGGCGGTTGACCAGCGGTATAACGGAATGCAGGCCGTTACGCTCCGGGTCTCAAAGCGCACGGCCGCCGATGCACTGGATGTCGTAGCCCGAATCAATGAGATTGTACAGGAGTACCGCCCACTTCTTCCTGCCGAAGTAGGGCTATACCTGTTTAACGATTCGACCATACAGATAAAAGACAGTCTTCGCACACTCATCACCAACGCGATCACCGGATTTATTCTGGTTGTAATCACGCTGTTTGCCTTTCTGGGTCTCAGAAACGCCTTTGTCACAGCCCTTGGAATTCCGCTTACCTTCGCACTTACATTCATGTTCATGGATTTCTATGGAGAGTCACTTAACGGCAATTCCTTGTTTGCATTGGTGCTGGTACTGGGGCTTATTGTAGACCATGCCATAATAATCGTCGAAAACAGCTACCGATACCGCCAGCAGGGGCAGGGTGCGGAGCAGGCCGCCATAAACGGAACAAACCAGGTGGTAAGGCCGGTTATAGCCGCCACACTCACCACCGTGGCCGCATTCTTACCGCTGATGCTGGTTCCGGGGACAATCGGCAAGTTTCTACGCATCATTCCTCTTGTGGCCTCCTTTGCGCTGATCAGCTCCATGCTTGAGGCGTTTGTGTTTCTTCCATCCCACTTTGCCCATTGGGGCGCCGCTGCCAAACAGAAAAGGGGCGAAGGCTTCTTCGATCGTCTGACCGGACGATTCGCCGGGCTGATAGAGCGGGTCTATCGACATAAGTATATAATTGGAACAGTGAGTCTTCTGACAGCGCTTGCGGTTTTGTCTCTGACCGCAATCGTTAGACGGGATCTGTTTCAGGGAGATCAGTACAGCCGCTTTTATATCGACATAGAACTGCCTCCAGGTGCTCCGCGCGAGAAAACCCGAGAAGTTGCCACGAAATTCGAGTCGAAAGTGATGCCGTTGATTGGAGAGGGAAACATAGAGGCGGTAAGCACCGCGATTGGCTTTGCCGTCAAGGACAATGAATTCGTGCGTCAGAGCAATGTCGCCCAGCTTCAGGTGGATGTAGTGGAGAGGGCGGGAAGAAGGCAGAGCCTGGAGGCGATTATCCAGGATGTCCGGTCGATGACCGATACCATTGCCGGAGTTACGGCCGTACAGTTTCGCACCGTTCAGGGCGGCCCCCCCGTCGATCCACCGGTCAGCTTCAGGCTCTTTGGCGATAATTACGAGGAGCTGTCGGCCATCGCCAACAGGTTCCAGCAGATGCTTGCCGACTATGAGGGGGTGTACAACATAACCGATGATCTGGAAAGAGGCAAGCCGGAGCTGCTTATCCGTGTGAATAACGAACGAGCCCAGCAGCTGGGATTGAGTGTTACCTCCATCGGCTCTCATATCCGCACCGGCCTGACGGGTACCGATGCCACCACCTTCTATCGCAACAACGAGCAGATTGATGTCGTGGTCGCCTACGATCCCCAAAAACAAAACAGTGTCCAGGCGGTTACCGCCATGCATTTTCCACCCCGAGACCCCCAGACCCCATTCATTCCCTTTTCATCCGTTGCCGCTACCGATCAGGACCAGGGGATCGCCGCTATCAAAAGGGTGGACGGCAGAAGGCAGATACAGGTGAGTGCCGAGGCTCGGGCCGCCGTCGACATACCGGCAATCAACCAAGAGATCGTTGAATACTTCAATCGGGAATTCCAGCAGCAGTATCCCGGGATCACTCTTGCGCTTGGAGGGGAGTTTTCGGAGTTTCAGAACATTTTGCAACAAATAGCACAACTGTTTCTGATCGGCATCTTTTTGATTTACCTTATCCTTGGGACACAGTTCAAATCCTACGTCCAGCCGATTCTCATAATACTATCAATTCCCTTCGCATTCTCCGGCGTGGTTATCTACCTGCTGCTCACAAATACCGCCTTCTCCTCCACGGTCATGTATGCAGGGGTAGCACTTGCCGGAATAGCAGTAAACGATGCGATCGTATCGATCACCTTCATAAACGAGAGACGAAAGGAGGGGG
>CAZPHU010000022.1:0-8667 GCA_964586285.1 uncultured Fibrobacterota bacterium
TGGAGGCGGCACCCAGATTCGAACTGGGGATAAAGGTTTTGCAGACCTCTGCCTTAGCCACTTGGCTATGCCGCCTCAAGAGTCTTGCATCGGAGGAGCCAAAAAAAAAGAGCGAGAGACGGGATTTGAACCCGCGACAACCACCTTGGCAAGGTGGGGCTCTACCACTGAGCTACTCTCGCTTTTCAGATTACTAAAATAGATACGAAAAGGAAATAATGTCAAGAGCAAATACCATTAATCCCAAATTTTCTAATCAGGATTCAAGCTCTGAGAACTGGTCAAAATCAGAGCAATGAAAGCCATCATGCCCAGGGCATAGCCCAGCTGCTTACGATAATCATAATCGCGACGCCTGATTTTAAGCCTCTGGACGCCCTCCTCGATCACCAGCTTTCCGGTGTCCGCGAATGCCGTATCGGGTGACAAAACAGTCGTGTCAGAAAATGCAGTATCGGCAGGAACACCGGTTTCGGTAAAAGCGGTATCGGCAGGTACCACTACCGTATCCCGCCCTGAAGAAGGCGGCGTGATGGTGTCCGGCTCCTGAGCAGCTGCCCATCGTGTCAGGATACTCACCACAATAATCATCACCGAAACTCTCATGGCCATGCCTCAACCCAGTTTCTGCGCAAGAAGTTTACTGATTTCCCGAGGATTTCCCTTCCCCTGAGTGGCTTTCATGGCCTGCCCGACAAAAAAACCGGTCAGCTTCTTTTCGCCTCCTTTGAGCCGCTCGGCCTCATCGGGATGTTTCGTCAGAAGATCATCGACTATCTTTTCCAACTCCCCGGTATCCGATATCTGACGCAGCCCGAGAGCATCGACTATCTCGCAAGGTTCCTTTCCCTGCTCTTCCACCGCAAGCATGACCTTTTTCGCGGCACTGTCGGATATGGTTCCCTCCTTAAACAGCTTTATCACCGCCGCCAGACGATCAGGGGTAAGCTGCAGCCGATCCACCGTGGTCTTGCTGTCTTTGCTGAGACGTAAAACCGTACTCATAACCCAGTTTGCCGTAACTTTCACTTCCCCGGCGCTTGCCTCCACCGCTTTCTCGAAATAGTCGGCCAATGCACGCGAGTCAACGAGAACCGCAGCATGTTCCTCATTCAAACCATACTGGGAACGGAAACGTTCGAGTCGAGCCTGGGGAAGCTCGGGCATATCCCTTTCGATGTCGGTTACCCAGGAATCTTCAACTATGAGCGCCACCAGGTCCGGATCGGGAAAGTAACGATAGTCGTGCGCATGTTCCTTTGTCCTCATCGCAACCGTCCGGTTTTTGTTCGCATCCCACAGAAACGTCTGCTGGATAACCGCCCCACCCGACTGAACCACCTCGGTCTGACGCATGATTTCGTATTCCAGCGCCTTTTCCACCCCTCGAAATGAATTCATGTTCTTCAGCTCGGTCTTTGTTCCCAGAGTGGTCTGTCCTTGCGGACGAATGGACACGTTGGCATCACACCGCAGACTTCCCTCTTCCATGTTGCAGTCGGAGATATCCAGATACTCAAGGATCTGCTTGAGCGCGGTCAGATACGCATACGCCTCCTGTGGTGTGCGCATATCCGGCTCCGAAACGATTTCGACAAGAGGCGTACCACAGCGATTAACATCAAACAGCGAATCGATATCCTGATCATGAATCAGCTTCCCCGCATCTTCTTCCAAATGGATGCGCGTAATTCCGATTTTCTTCTCTTTTCCCTCCACCTGAATGTTTATGTAACCGTTCTCGCAAAGCGGCATATCATACTGGCTTATCTGGTACCCTTTGGGCAAATCGGGATAGAAGTAATTCTTCCGGGCAAAGATTGATTTCTTTGCAATGGAGCAATTTACCGCGCGACCGGCTTTGACAGCCATCTGGACGACCCTTCTGTTTAGGACGGGCAAAGATCCGGGAAGTCCCAGGCAGACAGGACACCCGTGAGTATTGGGATCGTCACCAAACACCGGCTTGCACCCACAGAATATTTTGCTGTTTGTTTTAAGTTGAGCATGGATTTCCAATCCGATTACAGCCTCAAACCCCACGTTTTCCTCCGCTCATCTATTCAAAAGAAAAAAAGAAACATTCGATAATTAGTCTGAAGAGAAATACCCATTACCCCGCATTTCCCTATTCATCTGCATTTGAAAGAATAATATAGATAATTTTACCGGGTGATTACGCGGAAACGGATGCCTTTTTGGCGAAGATTTTTTTCACCGAATGCAAGAGCCTGCTGTTCGGAAGAAAATTGCCCTAACCAGACCTTATGTAGAGTCACACTACCCTGTTTCACAGCCACAATCCGAATATCTGAAAAGGAATCACTCAGTTTCCGTTTTAAATTGAGGGCATTTTCCTTCACACCAAATGCTCCGACCTGAAGAGTAAAGTTTTGGCGCGAAACGATATCAGTCTCCACTATGTCGGGAACCGAATTGTCTTCCTGCCCCGCGATTTGTGTCCCGCACGGTTTGAGAGTGTGTATACCGTCGGAGAATTCCCGGTGGATTCGCTCCCTGTAGGTTGTTGCCGCCTTTTGATCCCCGGACATGCATGATACCCTGTAGGCTTGCATAAGTGCCAGATATCGCTGAGAACCGTCCGCCCCGACAAGGGCACGGGTAAACCAGTCGGAGGCTTCGGTGAGGTTGTTACGCTCGATAGAAACTTTTCCCAACCCGATATGCGCCGAGATCGAATCTTTCCCGTTTAGCATTATGCGCCACAAACCGGCAGCATGTTCGATTTGACCCAAAAACAACAGATCACCGGCCATACGATCCATCCTGTGGAATGCCGCCTTGAATTCGGCTCCTCGTATATAGTATTCTTTGGCCTTGTCGGGATTGCCCGCGGCCATATGATATGAGCCCAACATGAAACATGCGAATGCGCGAATGGAGTCGGCAGCGCCGTCATCTCCGGCAACGGTTAAATACATTTGTGATGCCGCCTGTGCATCCGAAAGCATTCGTGCCTTAAGAAACCGATGAAGCGGATCGAGCGAGTCGCTTATCCAGGCTCTCTCGATATAGGGAGCGGCCTTTTCACAATCGCCTTTAAGGAGAAGAGTGTAGCCGATTTGCCCGTCACCGGAGGCTGCAGCCCTCAAAGCAATTGCAGCGATGAACAGGAAGGTAAAAATCGGCCGCTTTATCCGTTTTCGGATGCCTGTGTATGTAAAAGTCATTTGAATTCTTGTAAAACGAGGTTTTTATTTATTTATCACAATATACCAAAATGCCTGAAAGCACTGTGCACAGATGATAATAAAAGGACTTGCATGGACTTCTTTATATCGCTTTCTTACGTTTGCTTAAAAAGCATACATTGCTTTACTCTTCTTTTCAATCAATCCCCGAAGTCCGGCAGAGCCGAAAAACCGAGGATCAGAGGTCAAGATATAAGGAAACATAAACATCGGACTAATAATTCTGCAAAAAAGTTCTCTTGTCGGACAACTGATCTCGCGGGTGCTTTTCCGGTAAACCACCGTGACTAAAGCGAATCATCATCTTCCTGCTTTTCGGATTTGCGCTCAGGATTGACTCTGTTATCCGATTGAAGCGAGTAGTCGCTTTTAGGAGTTGCCGTTTGTCGATTGTCTATTTCCCCCGATTTAAGAGCACCGCCGGCTTTATACTGCTCTGATTGCTTCTTCTCCAGTTCGATTATCTTCCTATCCAGCTGGGCTTTCTTTTCGTCGAGTTCCTTCTGCAAATAAGCCCGACTTTCTTTTAATCCCTCTATCTCCTTTTCCATCGCCTTTATTGTTTTTCCCTTCTTGCGGGTTTTGGCGCTGAGGCTGATATAATTATAAATCGCCATGAAAACACCCAAAAACAGGCCGACAAAAAACGCACCCATTACGTATCCGTACATCGGGATCGGAGGCGTAGTATAGGTGAGAATCCGAGCCGGTACCGCAGTCCTGAAAACATCCTGCGAGAAGGTGGTTATCAACACCCATGAGCAGAGAAACGAAATCACAAAGAATATGGCCCATTTAACAAACCGCACGTTATATCCTTTCGGCGATAAGAGTCATACCGCTGCTTTTTTGAATTTTTACGTCTATTATCGAACCCGCAAGGTTATCATCACAGTCATACAGAACCCGCTTTGCCCCGAAATCCTGCCCCATCCAGGCGTGGTCTCTGCCTTTTTGCCTCTCGGTGAACAGGGCTGAAACGGTTTTTCCCACCATGGAATTGTAGTGACTGCGGGTTATCTCTGTTTGTGTAGCAATAAGTGTGTTCAATCGGTGCTTTTTTGTCTCCTGAATGTGCTGATTTTCCATTTTAGCCGCCGCGGTTCCTTCTCTTGGAGAGTAGGCGAACATAAAAGCCGTGGTAAAACCCACATGCTCAAAAAGCGACAGCGTTTCCTTAAAATCCTCCTCGGTCTCACCCGGGAAACCAACCATGACATCCGTGGTAAGGTCGACATCGGGAATCCTGTGGCGGATTTTGTCGATCAGAGCCAGATAGTGCTCCCGGGTATAGCCCCTGTTCATCGCCGAGAGTATTCTCGTACTTCCCGACTGAACAGGTAGATGTACATGATTACACACCTTGGTAGACCGGGCGATCACATCAATAAGCTCATCACTCAAGTCCTTTGGATGTGATGTGGTAAATCGGAGTCGCTTCAACCCTTCCAACTCAACAAGCTGCCGGATAAGCCCGGCAAAATTAATTGATCCATCCCTGTAGGAGTTCACATTCTGACCCAGAAGAACAATCTCCACAGTACCCTGCTCGATTAGACCCACCACCTGACGTTTGATTTCTTTACAGGCCACGGAATGTTCCCGCCCGCGTACATGAGGCACGATACAGTATGTGCAAAAATTATCACACCCCCGAGTAACCGGAACGAAAGTACTTATCCCCACCTGACCTGCCGCCGCCCGGCCCTGATTTGTAAGATAGCGGTCGATATCGTGAGAAAGGTACTCTACCCGCGTGGCTCCAATCACCCGGTCAACTCCCGGAATCTCATCTTTTATACTCTCCCCGAGACGCTCCGCCATGCATCCTACCACCCAAAGCTGCTGAGTGCCGCCGCTTTTTTTCTTATGCCCCGCGTACTCGCCTATCCTCGCCATGGCCCTCTGCTCCGCTTTTTTTCGAACGCTGCAGGTGTTGACTATAACGATATCGGCATCAGCACTGTTTGCCGATTGGGTGTAACCTCTGGCGGTAAACAGATCGAGTAACATATTTGAGTCGGCCACATTCATCTGACAACCGAACGTTTCTATATAAACTGACGCCATATATTTCTAATTTCTTTCCTCTTGCGGCTGCCTCATACAACCGATGCCTGTGAGCAGGTACCGAACACATCTCTGAAAAAAAAAGCAGCTAATCAACAGGAAGCGTTTATAAGATCTTGTAGAAAATACAAACCGCCTTTCAATTTGAGAAATTATCCCCGTTTTCATGTAGTATTATGTGTTGTTCGTGTCCCTGTGCCTCTACAAGTCGTATTCCATGAGTCGAAGTAATAACCCGACAGATTCGATTGCCACCAAATGCCGCCGCAGCAAAAACCAACCGCCACTCTCCACAGGTTACCGCAAGATCTAGAAAGAACAATCTCTCTATACTATCAGCTAAGCCAACCCCCTATGATTGGTACCGGCCCGACATCCGGCCGCTCCCGGCGATCAAAGACGTGTAACAGTTTTTGCTTTATGGTAAGATATAAGCAGCGACTCATACCCATCAGTCGACCGAAGTTTTTTTTGGGGAGAAATGACTATGCGAACATACCAAACTGCCAAGTTCGGCAAAACCGAATCAAGGATCAAAGATCTAGATATTAAAGAAAAAACACATAGACAAAGTGTGCTGCGAAGTAATCTGCTGTCGTCGGACAAAGAATCAAAAATTTCTGTTCTTGCAGTGATTGCTTATGCCTTGATGATATCGTGTGCGGCCGAAAGGTCGGTTCAACAGAGGATTTCTGATATGGATCCAACCTACTGCACACTTTACGGCAGAGAGAACCGGGAACCCCCCAGACACGAAAGATTCGGTTTCTTTACATCGCGGCTTTGGGGCGATTATGAATCGAATCTGACCGCTGAGGTCGAAAGGTTTGGAGTCACGCCCGGATTCTCCTTGTGGTACATGGGTCTGGATCGGCCGTTTCCCGACCATGTTGCCCGAATAAACAGGAAACACAGGGTAAAGCTTGTAATCAGTCACGACATCCGACACGGATCTTTTGATCCCGGCCGCAATCAGGACCTTCTTTCAGAGATAGTTGCGGGCAAGTGGGACCTTTACTTTCGGCGATTTGCCCGCGATGCCCGAAAGAGACGCCAGGATATATACTACCGTTTCGGATACGAAATGAACGGAGGGTGGTTTCCGTGGGGCAAGAAACCGCGACTGTTCATAGCCGCCTGGCGACATGTGCACCAAATCTTTAGACAGGAGCGGGCCGACAACATAAAATGGGTCTTCAGTCCAAATGTTCTCTGGGGAGAGCACAAATTCGATGGACATATACATGCGTACTACCCGGGAAGTGAATATGTGGATATAGTTGGTTTGGATGGATATAACTTCGGCGACAACTTTGACCAGTGGCATAGCTGGCGCGGTTTTGAGGATCTGTTTGGGGCATCTCTAGAAGGGATCGCACAGTATGATAAGCCCATATGGATAGCCGAAGTCGGCTGCGTCGCCGATCAGCGCCGTCCGGCATGGGTAGTCGATATGCTCGACTGGCTCGACAAAAACCCTTGTATAGAAGCGTTTTTCTGGTTTGATGAAAACAAGCGGGGGGAGCCGGATTTCAGCCTGGCAGGCGATCCCGAAACGCTGCCGCTAATACAGGATTGGCTTGACAGCGACAAACCAAGATTTCCATTCATAAGCTCGATAGCTGCTTTTTGGGAAAAATTATCTATATTTTAGGTCGGGCAAACCAGGAGGATCAAGGATCGAGGAATCAGGGAAAAGAATTCTTAGACATAATGCTACGAGAAAAGAACTTGCTTTGTGCAAACAATGAGTCTAAAAAACAAAATCGATAAGGGCGCCTGCATACAAACAGATGACTATATCAAGACGTAAATTTCTTCTGGGCTCACTCGCGGGTTGTGCTTCACTGATTGCTTCTTATCCCGTATTCATCGAGCGTTATATTGTCCTGATAAATAAATACAGGATACCCATCCCGCGCCTTCCCGTAAATTTCGAAAAGTTTACAATCGTTCAGCTTACCGACATTCACTACTGTCCTCTGACACCCTTTAATCATGTTAAAAAGATTATACAAAGAGCCAACTCGATTCCACACGACTTGACCGTCTGCACGGGCGACTACATTCACGAAATGAATTCGCATAAACAGATAGATCAAATTTGGCCCCTTTTATCTACGATTTATGCACCATCCGGGGTCTTCACCATACTTGGAAATCACGATCACTGGGCCGACGAGGGGCGCTCGCTTTACTGGCTTAACCGATCAGGCACCAGTCTACGCCACAAGGTTAGTCGGCTGGAAAGAGACGGACAGGCACTGTGGTTTGTGGGAGCGGGTGATTTCTGGGAAGATCACGAAAGCATAGACTATCTGATGAGATCGATTCCGGATGATGATTGCAGAATCATACTGGCTCACAATCCCGACAGCGCCGATACGGTTTTTGAGAAAAGTTTCGACCTTATGATAGCCGGTCACACTCACGGCGGACAGGTAAGGATCCCGTTCTGGGGGCCGCCGCTGCTGCCGGTAAAAAACAAAAACTACTCATCGGGGCTGAAGAGATCCAGCCGTGGTTTTCCGGTTTTCATTTCCAGGGGAATAGGCTGGTCGCTATATCCGATCCGCTTTAATTGCTTTCCTGAAGTCGCGGTCCTTGAGCTTACGCGAGGTTAAAGCAAAGTATGCTGAAGAATACCCGATACGTTAAGAACGCCGAGCGCAAACTTATCAAAACTCGACCAAAGAAAACGCACCCGATGAGAATCAGGGGGGTGTAATCGGAAGCGGTGTACTAAAGGTGGTTATCTTTTCATAATCAGCCATTTCACCGACACATACATCTAAACGGCAACGACAGTGCGGCGTTTATCAATATTCTTCAACTGATCGATATAAAATCGGACACAAACCGATATGAATTTTTTGAACCGAATCGAAATAAGTATTTTATCTTAAACTCTCTAAAACTCATGAAACTTTGCTCATCCAGGTGAGAGAATATGAACATACCGATCAATCAAAAAGCTCCGGCGGTTGCAAGCCGAAGCGTCCAAATAGATCGCCCGGTTCAAAGAGTCTGGGACGTTCTGACCTCTATAGACAGATGGCCCTTGTGGCAGAAGCATGTTTGCGAAGCTAAACTACACGGTCGGGTTGCCCGTGGAACGGAGTTTAGCTGGAAAGCGGCGGGAATAAATTTCAAATCCAAAATTCACACCTGCAAGGAATATTTGGAATTTGGCTGGACAGGCAAAACAATAGGAGCCAACGCGGTGCATAACTGGACATTCAAGGAAGAAAACGGGAAAACAACAGTCACGGTCGAGGAGAGTTTACAGGGAATCTTACCACGGCTCCTCAGGTCAAGTTTTCGAAAGAGTTTAGGGCAGGGAATCGATAACAGTCTGGTTGAACTAAAAAACGCATGTGAGTCG
>CAZPHU010000022.1:8767-9980 GCA_964586285.1 uncultured Fibrobacterota bacterium
CTTTCGACCGCCGGCCCTGAAGGTACCCCTAATACATGTATGACCGGAGCGGCATTTATGATCGATGAGAAAACGATTGTTCTTGCCGGAGGATTTATCGAAAAATCGCTGGAAAATATCCAGGCAACCAGCAAAGCGACCTTCATGCCGTGGAACCCGGCTATCCTTAGTAACGAATACTGGAAACATTACGAAAAAACCGGAGAGAAGCAGTCCCCCGCGGGTTACCGTTTCTATTGTACGGTCAAGCCCGACTCATCCGACGACTTCCAACTCAGCGAAATCAAACAACGTTTCAACAAATCCGGCCGAAGCAGAATCGCCGAGGGCTTGACCTACACAATCACGTTTCTGATAGATGAGATTCGAGAGATAGAATTCTGACGGCACCTTATTTGCGCTGTCCTTTCACGTCGGAATGAGAATATAGGGTGGAAACTTTTAGCGACTGAATACACTTTACTATCGGTCTTGGCAGGGATACATGCAGCTAAAGGATGTTAAAGGGCGTGAAAAACATGGAATATTTGCCCAGATATACCACTTCGATAAGCAAACAGGCTCATATATAATAGAAATCGCTCTGGAAAAGTATGAGGACATGTTCTGCCAGTGGGACCCTGCCCCCTTTAAACTTCGGGATATTGACCCCGATCTGGAGCTTTATCTGGAAGGGTGTTCGGATGATATCCCCTATAAATATCCAGTCACAATCAGCTTCAAGATACCCGGGCCTCACAAAAGAGAAAAAATCGAGGCGCAGGCCCGCAACGGACTCAAGAACGGTTTTACGGTTAAGAGGTATTTCCTCAGAAAGGAGATAGGCTCAGCCAACAAACGCACTCTTCTTTTTTTCATTATTGGATTTGCTTTCTTATATGTGGCCACAAGCTTCCCCGCAAAGTTGCTTGATTCCCCTTTTCCCTCTTTACTGGTCGAAGGCCTTTTTATAGGAGGGTGGGTATTCGTGTGGGAAGCGATCTCACTTATCATTTTCACTACCCGAGGTCTTCATCACAGATACCGAACCTACAAGCGCCTTCAGAAGTCATCGATTTTGTTTCGCGAGATGGAAGAATAAATTCTATAAGCACCGAGTGGGGAGATCTTAGTCGCAAGACAATTGGAGGCCCGTGTTTGGGGCTGCTTCAACCTTATAGGGGGACTGCTTCAACCTTAGCCAGAGCACATAAGACTTTTCGATCGCCCCCAT
>CAZPHU010000022.1:10080-31081 GCA_964586285.1 uncultured Fibrobacterota bacterium
AGGGGGACTGCTTCAACCTTAGCCAGAGCACATAAGACTTTTCGATCGCCCCCATGTTTTGTCTCAAACCAGTCGATTGCTTCGAGCCGCTCAATTTTTCCTGAGGATCTTCAGCTTACCGGGCGGTCTACGGTTCTTGCGCACATCCTGATCGATGTCAAGAGCCAGGGAGCGTAGTTTGTTTACCATCGCCGCATGTTTCGAATAGATATTGTTTCGCTCCCCTATATCCTCATCTAAATTATAAAGCTCCTCCTTTTTTAGAAACAATTTCCACGGCCCCGAACGCACGGCCCGAACCACCCCCCGGGGACCGTAATAAAGAAACCCCTCATAAGGGGACTTGTCGCGGTTTTTTCCGCTGATAACATCCGTTATGTTTTTACCGTCGATCGGATTAACAGAACGGCCCGCACCCGCAAGAGCAGTGCAGGTGGGCAGCAGATCCATTGTGGTGGTCAGTGCCGCGCATGTGCGCCCCGCGGGAACGGTCCCAGGCCATTGTAACACACACGGCACCCGCATCCCTCCCTCATACGCGGAAAATTTGCCGCCCCGAAGAGGCCCGGCGCAACCGCCTCTCTTACCCTTTCCAAGCCACGGTCCGTTGTCCGATGTGTAAACCACAAGAGTGTTCTCTTCGATTCCCAGCTCTCTTAACGTTTGAAGAATCCGGCCGGTACTCCAGTCAAGCTCAGCGATCACATCAGCATACTTACCCATCGAGGTCTTTCCCCTAAATCGCTCTGAAACGGCCAGAGGAACATGAGGCATCGTATGGGGCAGGTACAAAAAGAATGGTTTATCCTTGTTTAGGCGGATAAATTTAACGGACTCCTCGGTGTATCGCCGGGTCAAAGTCGACTGATTGACCGGACGCTCGATAATCTGATCATTACGATACAGCGGTTTGGGAAACATATCGTTGCTGTAGGGAAGGCCGTAATAATAGTCGAATCCCTGCCGGGTCGGGAAAAATTCAGGATGGTGTCCCAGGTGCCACTTGCCGATGCATGCGGTTGCATATCCCTGCCCGGAGAGCAAATCTGCGATGGTGCTCTCGGCAGGATTGAGACCTATCTTATGAAATGGGAAAAGGACCGGAAGGTTTCCCGCACGAAGAGGATAACTTCCGGTCAGAAGCGCCGCGCGGGAAGGAGTACAGACCGGAGACGCCGCATAGAAATCGGTCATCCTCATTCCCCTTTGAGCCATTTGATCGATATGAGGCGTTTTTACATCCGAGCCGCCAAAACAGCCCAAGTCCCCATAACCCTGATCATCCGTAAAGATGATTATGATGTTTGGTTTTGTTTTTCGATCTTTTTGACCGTAGCTTAGCGACCCAAGCCCCAGTGAAGCTACTCCCGCGGATGCAGCCTTGCAGAATGTACGTCTTAACATGATTCAGATACCTCTTTAAGCGATTCGGTTGCTGCGTATTGCTCCTTTGTATAATGTTATACCAAAGCGAAGGCGGCATTTCCAAATCCTGCTTGCCGAAATCACCGCCCCGCTCACGAACCTTGCAGCTCTTCAGAAGTAGAGCGTGTACCCTCCCAAGAGGGAAAATTGTGAATCCTTCACGCCCTCTCCCCCCTCTGTCGTGTACACATCAAGAAATCCAAACTGATATCTCGCATCTACGACGAATGCGCCCGGGCCGTAAACAAAATCACACCCAAGCCCCACGGTTAATCCAAGGTTCACTCTTCTGACATGATCTTTCAGATCCGAATCTTTAAAATACGTAACAAACGTCTGCGGACCAAATGAGTGGCGGTCTAAGTTTTGCGCCTTGGAGCCAAGCGCAAACATAACCACCGGTCCCCCGAAAACATTGGGCCGTATGATATCCATCGGCATCATTAACCTGACCAAAGTAGGCACCGACAGATAATCTGTATAGAGGCGAAATTTTCCGGAGGAGCTTTCCCACTCTTTACCACCGCGGCCGTATATCAATTCAGGCTCCAGGGACAGAAAATTCTCAACTATAACCCACCGAAAAAAGATACCTCCGATAAAGGTCGGTCTGATCCCGGATTCGAACCTTCCCCCCTCGCCGGGGGCCGGATGATTTTCAAGATCGCGCACCGGCTCTCCTCTCAAAGAGGATATGTTCAAACCACCCAGGAATCCCAGCGCATAATTATCTTGAGCCGCTGTGTGCACCGTTAGTATCGATAAAATTATTACACCAATGCGGCAAACATCAAAGCAAATTTTTTTTCGCATTTTTCTTCCCCCGACGGAGTGTCGCTAAAAGCCTTTTCGTTTGACCCGTATCGCGGTAAGGAGCAAACGAAAAGGCCTGTAAGGCCGGCATCGCCCACTCGGGCCGAGTCCGCTTTGCCCAAGAAGCATTTGTCGGACGTAAACCTGTTTTGCGACACCCCCATGATAAAGGAGCGATGATTCACTTAACCAGACTCCGGCGATTCCGGGCAAATGAGTTAACCACGGCCTTTTAAAAAAGGGCTGCATCTGCAGCGCCGATAACTTTTACCCAAACTGGGCGGTTATGAGTGGATGAGCTGCTCAATCTCTTTAGGGCGGAAGGGTTGAAGCAATTGATGTGGAATACCCGCTGCGGTATTTCCAAAATTGCAGAAACTCTTCTGCTCCAGGGTATTGAGCAAATCGCCGCGATAGAATCGCTCAGTTTGGGTTTTATCATTGCGGGCCGCGTATCAATCATGCCCAAAGGATAAAACAAAATCGTCTCAAGAGAATCGCCGGTGTCCGGTCAATATTTACGACGGACCCCATGCATATAAAACGCAAAGGATACACCAAAACAGGGCCGAATTATTCATCATGATTTTTTTTGTATCTACCCGGCACTCGATTTGCGGTTTATCTTTTGTATGCGATGTCCAACTTAAGCACAGTCTCCGTTTCTGCCGAACTTTGGCGTCTGTACCATCAAACCCGAACGGACCGGAAAAATGAGCATACTCGAGATCCGAAACCTTGAGCTGACCCTGGAAAACAAGCATATTCTACGAAATATTTCCATGCAAATATGGGAAGGTCATGTTCATGCCGTCGTGGGGCCAAACGGTGCGGGTAAATCCACACTCTCCTCGGTGATAATGGGAAGAGCCGGTTTTCGACACTATACCGGCTCGATTACCTTTGACGGTGAGTCGATCGATAAACTCAGCCTCGATCAGCGAGCAAGAAAGGGCATAACCCTGGGCTGGCAGGAGCCTGCACGTTTCGACGGCGTAAGTATCAGACGCTATCTAAGCGCAGGAGCAACCGGCACCACGGATATCGGTCATACACTGTCGCGAGTAGGATTGGATCCCGATCGCTACATTAACCGGGCCGTGGACAAGACACTAAGCGGAGGGGAAAGAAAGAAGGTGGAGCTTGCCGCCATCCTTGCCATGAGACCGCGACTGGTGATTCTGGATGAGCCCGACAGCGGCATCGATATAGATTCCATCAATCGCATTCATGAGGTGATAGATGATTTTCGCCGAAACGGCGCCACGGTCATTCTTGTCACCCACAGCCCCGCCGTGCTTCAATGGGCCGAACATGCGTTTCTGATGTGCTGCGGCCGAATCATAGAAAAAGGTGTTACCCAAAAGATTCTTCCCTACTTTCGGGACAGGTGTATTCCCTGTGATCATCAAAACGATCCTGATAATCAGGAATTGGATAGATAGCCAATCATTGCGCCCGGCAGTGAATGGTTGAAGGCGGTTCCATATTAACTGGAGGGGTATCGGGGCTTATGAAAGAAACAAGGGAGCAAAGTGGCGGGCTCCAGGCGTTATACCCGTATGTAAATTTTTACCCCTCTTCTCAGGCTTTTTGTCTCAGGAAAGCATCTTTTTCTTGTCTTATCATTTTGTCTATAGTCTTTTTCTGATTGATTGATTTTTGATCCCTAATTCTGCGGCTTTGCCGGGACCCGGAGGACTTTTATGAGAAACGGTGTACCAGATGCAAAAGAGCTTATAGCCTCGACCGATATCGATTATGAGACACTCTTTGCCCACGATGTTGCTCATGTGCTGATCCACGGCAGCAGCGTAATAGGCCTTCACGCCGTCGAGGGACTACACGTAGATGTCGATGAATTCTCCGAGGGGGTGAAGACTACGATACGTCTGGATGAGGGTGTTCATATTCATAAGACCGTGCAGTTTTGTTTCGGAGTGCTTCCACAAGAGGGGCTGCAGCATATAATCATGGATCTTGACTTGGGAGAGGGATCAAGCTTGAACCTGAGGTCTCACTGTGTGTTTCCTAATGCGGTGGATGTGCGTCATGTGATGGATGCGAAGGTGCGTATCGGGGCAGGCGCCCGCTACAGTTATGAGGAGCACCATGTTCACAGTCCGATGGGTGGTATAGCGGTTATTCCAAAGGCGAAGATCTTGCTCGAACCCCGCGCGCGGTTTGCGGGAGAGTTTGTCTTATTGCGGGGAAGAGTCGGGACCATAGACCTTGACTATGAGGCGGTATGCGAAAAACAATCGGTGCTTGAGATGAATGCCCGCATAGATGCCACTCAGGACGACCGGGTACGCATAAGGGAGGCGGCTTTACTGCACGAGCAGGCGGCGGGAGTTCTTACCTCAAAAATCGCGGTCAGGGGCCGTTCCAGCGCCAAGATAATCAATGAGATAATCGCCGACGGAGCGGGGGCCCGGGGACATGTAGATTGTAAGGAGATTATCCAGGATGAGGCAATCGCGCATGCGCAGCCGATCGTAGAGGTTCGAAATCCGCATGCACATGTGACCCACGAAGCTGCTATAGGCAGTGTAGACGACAGGCAGCTGGAGACGCTGATGGCAAGGGGGCTAACGGAAGATGAGGCGGTGGACATAATCGTGGGCGGACTCCTTGGCAGTGAAGACTACGTCGGCCCACAATAAAAGCAGCACGGAGGATCGAGTAGAAAGGAGTCAGCGAAACGCAAATGAATCCATTTTCCTGACTCCCGGTTGTTGCTCTGATTACCCCCCCGGCAGAAAGGGGGTAAAATCTATCCCGGAGGATCGGATTTAAATCATTGATGACTCAAATTGCTTTGATTTGCGTTCATATCCGCGGTTGAAACAGGTCGGCTTTTATTTACCAGCATTATTTTCAACCCGGTAATCAGTTGATAAAAAGATTCATCTTCCAGTGATCGGCTTATGATGTAATCGGCTGAGTAGCGAAACATTCCGTCAGGCAAAAAATATGCGAATACGATGATAACCAAACCGTTCATAATAGAGCCCGTGCCGAAAAAGTAAATTGTCAACCCTACCAGCAGAAGCCAGATAATAAACCATATGTAAAAGGTCAGACGTATTTTGTTGTTTACCCGGTGGGAAAACATAAATTGCAGCGCCTGAGCCGGTTCGATCCGGGGGATACAAGCTCCCAGTTTATATGCGTGTATGAATTGTTCGTGTGTCATAGATTCCTCTTTTCAAGCCATGGTAACAATACGCTTCGTAAATACACTTTCTTTATGCCATAAAAAAGCAAGTATCCCGCCGGCACCGTGTGTTAAAACGCATAACCTTTTGAAATAAAAGAAAAAAAGGGAAGCAACCGTTTAACAAATGCATACCGCAAAGAGAATTTACGCGAAGGGTTGTGCGTATGTAAAGAAAACTACGTATAAGCAGATTGGATAATTTTCAGGAATCTATTCAAGCGCTCAGGCGTGCGGGTCAAAAAAAACGCGGGACTATACCAGTAGGCGCCCCTGATGCATAATCGGGATTTTGGTGCCGGATCTGTCGTATCCGTCTATGCTCATTTCGCAAGTACCTATCATGAAATCGGTATGGGTCAGCGAGACGTTACATCCGGCCTTCAGCTTGTCTTCATCCGTTTTCAACGTCCCCTTCCGGGACACGCAGGTAGGAAAACCGTTGCCCAGCGCTATATGTGAAGAGGCGTTCTCATCGTATAAGACACTGTTAAACAGAAGGCCGCTCTTAAACACAGGAGATTCCACACCCACCAAGGCGACTTCTCCTATTCTGGACGCCCCCTCATCCATCGCAAGCATCTTTTCCAAAACCGCCATTCCCTTGGCCGCTCCATAGCCGACCATTTTCCCTTGCCTGAACTCAAACCACGCCCCCTCCACTACCGCATCCATAACCTTAACCGCTCTGGATACCGTCATTTTTCCTTCTATACGGTTGAAATCGGGAGTGGTAAAGACCTCTTCTGTGGGTAAATTGGGGAAGAAGAAACGCCCCTGGGGTGTTTTACCCGGCCCCCCAAGCCACACCGCGGAAGGATTTAGGCCCACGCACAGATCGGTTTCTTTGTCGACGAAATGAAGGCTTCTTAGACGAAGGCTGTTTAACTTTCGGCACCTTTCCAGAAGTGTTCGCCCATGCTCTCTCCATGCCCCCGCGGGATTTGGTTTATCAAGACGCAAAATCGGAACAAGGTTTTCAAACAGTCTTCTCTCCGCCGCCCTGTCCGGCTTGCACCCAAAGACCTTTGCCGCCCAGCTCTTACCGGGGGCGGCGATAATACACCATGCGTGTTCGTGACGTAAAAATCCCTCCATGGAGCGCCTCATGGCCTTTCGACCGGTGCGAGTCACCGTGCTGAGCCGCTGAGGGTCTACATTTCTGCAGACATCCGTCTCCTCGGTGTTGTCTATGGTGATGAAAGCCCAGTCGTTTGCAAGCTGTTCGTACACCCTGGAAACAAGGTAGTGAGGCATGAAAGTCAGATCACTCTCATTTCCATCCTCGATACGGGCTTTTGTAAGAAACGCGCTCCGAACATCTATGTCGACGTATTTAGCCCCTTTTCTATAGGCCCGGCGGGCGAGAAGGAGAGCAAAATCGTAGGTTTGTATACCGGTTCTTATGCTTAAACACTGACCGGGATAAAGGTTGATCCCGACTTCTACAACCATCGAGGCGTAGGCGCTCAGAAGTTTTTGATCCATAGAATTAACACTTGCCGTTCTCATCGCGTACCGCTGTACCACGTATGAACGCGATCAACTCCTTGCGGCTTACGGTTGCGGTACCTTTTTTCTGCAGCACAACGGCGGCGGCATCGTTGGCAAGCTGAGCAGATTGCCTAAGCGAATACCCCAGTGCGTAAGTGAGAGCCAAGACTACGCGAACCGTGTCTCCACAACCCACCGCATCGACCTCGTCGACTTCGTGCGCCGGTGCCTCGAAAAACTGCTCCCCATCGTAGCCGCACATCCCCTGGGCCCCAAGAGTGACGATCAAATTTTTGCATCCCAGCAGCTCAAAAAGCTCTTTTGTCTGCTCCTCGAGTATGCCGTCTTTGTGAAAGCCCGGAAGCAGCACGGCCGCTTCATGATTGTTGGGTGCGATAATATCTGCCCCGTCGAAAAGATCCTTGTTTGGCGGCTTGAAATCCACCACAACCGGTATTCCCCGCTCATGACTCACCGAGATAATCTTCTGAGCTATTTCCCTGGTGAAAAACCCCTTGTTGTAATCACTTATTATAACCGCATGAGCCCGATCCAATTCGTTTAGAAACTCATTCAGTATGGTTGCGGCCGTCTCCCTGCTCACCGGATGAGTAGCCTCGTCGTCTCTTCTCAGAAGGTAAGTATCGTCGATATATAACCGTGTTTTCATCGTGGTTGGACGGGAACGATCACGGATCAGGCAATGCTCAATACCAGCTTTATCCGCAAGCTTCTGAAGCGTAAAATAGTGCCCGTCATTACCGGTTATGCCAATGAGTGTGGTGCTAACCCCCAGGGCTTTTAAGTTGGCCGCCACGTTTCCCGCTCCACCGAGTGCTTTCATCGATGTGTGAGCAGTGTAGACTCTTTTTCCCGGTTTCTCGGGCGAGGGCCTGCTTTGTGACGTATAACAGAAATCGTAGACATCCATCATTACATCACCCAGCACGATTACCTTCAAATCTCCAAACTTATTTATCGCTTCGATTTTCTTGTCATCAGACACTTAAAATACGCTCCACTGTTTTTATTCTATCAAGGACTATGGCTCGATCTATCAGGCGAGGCCGAAAAAAGCTCTTATTGCGGCTTGATCGCATCTTTTTTAGATATCATTATCCAGTAAATTAGAGGCCGGGAGTTCTCTTTTTCAACTCCCGATCGCACCTAAATATACAACACGCCGGTTTTAAATTATTTTCCATATGTCAACACAGCCGCCGGCGGCCACGATTACTCTCATTGGCGGTCCAAGCAAAGCGGTTTTAACCTGTATCTGGGCCACCGCCGAAGCCCCACGGCTCCGGGCACCATCGAAAAGAGCCGTCAAAAGGCATAAGCCCTATGAATACGTATAGTAAGTGGATATCAATTTGCAAAATGCATTCAAGCCGAGTGGCAAAATGCGGTGAAACCCCGGCCGGCGGCGATCAGCGGCGGTAATGAAGGAAAATCTTTAGTCCGACTATGGTAAGCAGTAGGGCGGAGCCGGTGATAGCGGCTACTTTTTTGCGGTGTTTCAGAAGCAGGGCAAAGCGTGCGATTGAGTGAACAACCGGATTCTCTTCCAATCTTTCCTGCAGCTCCGAGAGAGTCTGGTCCATTTCGATGCGAGTCTGCTCTATATGCCTGCGAATCTGCTCGGAAGTTACCTTTCCGTTGTTCCTGCAAGATGTCATACTCTGTTTTGCCATCAAGGTTCTTTTTCTTTTTTGGTTAAAAAAATAGATTTACTTCTGCTTCTTGAGCTCACGTATCCCGAAAAATACCAGTATACCACTTAGCAGGAAAATCAGTATGCTGGTAGCTAGCGGACCCAGCCACGCCGAGATCCATACCGAAAGCCCCGCTTTTCTGAGTCCAAATGCCGCCAGAACAGACATTCCCATCAGAAGAATTATAAGCCCTATGTAACCAAATGCCGCACCGACAAGCATGAAGACTGCCGACTTTCCCATGGTGGCGGCTCTCTCTTTAACCTCTGTTTTCACCAAGACGATTTCATCACGCACCAGCGTCACGGTTTCATCCCGAAGATCCTTGAGAAGCTGAACAATCGAGCGGTTATTTGTGGTTTTTTCGTAGCCCATGATGATTCTCCGGCCGGAAAACGGCGGGGAGTCCCTTAGAGAACGAATTCTCACCCCGCCTTCTTATCCGGGTAATTTGAACTAATTATAAATGAAGATCAGATCGACAGTTATGTCCGATCCGGCACCTGATGCTCCCGGTGTTTCGGAAACCAAAAAAGAATCAGCTTCTGCGAGAATGAATCAGGGAACCGAGCCTTCTCAAACAGTGACAGAAATTACTTTTCTTGTGCAATACTCTAATCGAAAACAAGCGCTTGTACCAGGCAGCCTTTCGCCTCATAAAGGCCCTTTGTATAAAGCATGTTACACCAATTAACAGTAATACAGTCGCAAAAGGAGCTGCCTTTTTGTTTTGCATATTAGTCTTCCGGTGAACTGGAATCACAGATGCTTATAACGCACCAACTTTTTCCTCAACCGAGGCGATGTTTCTTGTCATCAGGTTATCGCGCCCCTGCTCATCCTCGATCTTAATTTCGGTTATAACATGCGATGAATTTTCCCGAACCGCTTCATGACAGAGACGAATGGTTGTCATCACCTCATCCCAGGAGCCCTCCAGACAGGTGCCCGACGGAGTGAGTTGATAGGATACTCCCGAACCTTTTATTATCTTAACCACACGCGCAAGCTCATTGCTGATATGAGCCCCTTCTCCCAAAGGAATAATACTTAATTCCGCCAGCATATACCCCCCTTTGCTCAGGATGAAGGACCTGATTTTTCAGGTCCGGTATTCAGATGTGAAACTTTCTTTCCTTGCAGGGTTGTTACATAGCAGTATCCTCAACGGCGGTGTCTTGCATGGTGGTATCCATCTCCCCGCCCATCGTATCCTGCTGTGTACCCATAGTATCCTGCCCAAAGCCACCTTCTTGTCCGGTTCCCTGTTCGCCTTCCTGCATCTCAGTGTCACAACCGATCATCGCAAAAACTAGAGTGGCCGCCGAAAGAATGGAAAGAAAACGTTTCATGATAATCCCCTTTTCTGGTAAAAAACATAATAGTTACGGATCATTCTGAAATAAGTAATAGAGGAATAAAGCAATCTACGTGCCACCATGGAGAACTTTGCGGCAAATAAGGCCAAATAGTGGCGCAGGTGTTCCAAAAAAACGAAACCAGGGGGAAATTGAGCTGCAAAGCAGACGATTTTTAAAATTTTATCGGCAACAAGCGGAGATAATCGGCTCAAAAAGGCGAAATGAAGGAATTTTGCGTGGATTAATTTCTTAAATAGAAAAAAGCCTTTCGCATTAAGGCAAAAGGCTTGGGGTCAAAGATCCTTGTAAACGGCGCTAAAAGGTGTATCTGATTCCTGCTCCGCCGTTAACCCCCCAGTCGGCCTCGGTCACATCGAACCGCGGTCCCACCTCAAGAAATAGTGAGAGCGGGAGTTGATCAAACAGGTAGGTTATTCCGGCGGGCACCCTTAATCCCAGTGTCAGCCCGTCATCATCGACATTATCTCCGACATCTGCTCTAATCACACCGCCGAATCCTAAATAGACGGGAAGCTGCCCTTTATCCAGTTGGAAAAAGCGGGCGTGATGAAGGTACTCTCCATGTATATGGATTCGCTCCTCAAGAAGATCCCATGCAGCCGCAAAGTCCACCGCGCTCTGTTCACTCATCCATAATTTCATACTCAACCCGTCTATGTCACCCAAAATCACACCGATTTCAAAATCGGGCTGAACAGCCCTCACTTGCGCGGCGGCAAATATAAGTAGGACAAAAGCGATTAATCTTTTCATGAACTTCTCCCCTTGCTGCTGATTTTTCTTTTCGGGCCCAAACCGATGTGCGAATTTAACACTTCTTAAAATACGCACTGGCGTCATTCGAAAACAAAACTAAGGTTTTCGATCGATTGCTGCCCCCAATCGATCCACCATTTTTAAAACATATGCACAGGTATCTTCCCGTACGTAGCTCATTATACTACCAGAAACCTCTTTGTTCCACCGCAAAAAAGGATTCCCCTCAATCGTTTGGCTCTTTTTTCCCCATCACGGCGATTCTGTCTTTAAGCACATCCTGGACATAGAGCATCTGAATCAAAACCACAATCACCACAGCCAGTGGAGTCGCCAGCAGTACACCGACGGCTCCCGCAAGTAACCCCATCAGAAGCTGCGCCGTTATGAGCAGAGCGGGAGGAAGGGTAGTCGCCTGCTGCTGTATAAGTGGAGTTATGATATAGCTTTCCAGAAACTGCACTATCCCAAATACGATCAGTACATAGAAGGCTTTGACCGGATCCTCGGCAAGCGCGATAAGAATCGCGGGTAAAAGCGACAGAGCGGGCCCCAGATATGGAATAAACGAAAGCAGGGCGGCAATCAATCCCAGAGCCAGCGCCAGGGGAACACCAATTATGAGAAGACCGATCATGGTCAGCACCCCGACAACCGCCATAGAGCTAAGCCTGCCGATAAGCCACAGATTCAGTGCTCTACCGACCGATGCCAGTACCTGCTCCCCCCTTTGTCGTCTTTTTTTGGGTAAAAGCAAGACCACCGCCCGCAAATATTTGGACGGATCGAAAGCCATATATATGCCGAGAAATACTATCACAAGCGGCGTTATTGCCGCTCCCACGGCGGTGGAAAACACCCCCGGAATCTTACCAAGCAGCTCCGTGAACAAGGAGAAGAGCTCTTTTGGTTCCGGGAAATTTTTGATCACCTCCCGCCCCAGCCAAAACGACCGAAGAATCTGCTCCAGCTCATCCATCGCATTGGGAATCCTCTGAACAAGCTGGAAGGTCTGGCTTATTATACTTGGACCGGCGACCAGGAGAGTTACCACCAGGAAAACAACAATAGCCCCGCAGACCAGTCCCAACGCCCATAAATAATTTATGAAGGTAATCTTACGGGCAAGCAACCCCGATATTCCGCTCAAAAAAACCGCCAGGAGTACGCCGCCGAAAAAAAGAAAGAGCACCTGGGCAATATAGCCAAGCGCAAATAAAACGATTGTTGAAATGAAGATTACGCTGGCCGCTATAACCGCCGTGCGCATTGGGTCGGTTCGAGGTTTATCTGATTGTTCCATTTGATGTACTTTGCTTCCGTCGATCACCTTTATTTTCTAAAACGACCCGATCACAATTTGTATTCTTTGTCCGAAAAAGCGCGCTTTTTTTGTCTTATGTTTTTGTCTATCTATATTCTTGTTTTCTAATTTTTTATCTTTTGATTGTTGATTCTCCAGCTTTACCGGACCCAGGACTAAAATTGCTCCACCGGTTTTACCACCGCATACAAAGCCCCCATCTTGGCATCCATAAACTCCTTGAGCATCTCCTGCTCCCGGCTGGACGGGACTACCTCGCGAATATCGTCGAATATGCGATCTTCCTCTTCATCCAGATGGCGCAAAACCACCTCCTTAAGCACTCGAAGCTTTGCCCCCCAATGCTCATCGGTAACCGGAAGCAGCTCCAACTCGTCCAGAAGAATCTGTGCGATATGATGCTCCTCGGCGGCATCCAGAGCATCCTCTCCCGTCTCCTCATCCACGGTCAAAGCCGGGTAGATCACATGCTCCTCGGCCCTCATGTGCGGCTCCAGCTTCTCACGCAACGCCGCAAGATAACCCTTCCTTTTTACAGACTGGTTCATCGAGGTCCTTCGAAGCTTCTCAAGCAGCGCACGAATGTTTTCGTGATCCTTTCTGATCTCCTCATATAACCCCTTGGCTTTCTGTTGAGCCATCACACTCCCCTTCCTCTGAGCATTTTAACCGTCATTTCTCATTTTTTAAGATCTCACCACACGCGATACGTTCTCCTCCGCTGCCCGCGGGATCTGTGATATAGTCATCGGGGTCCTGATGAATGACCACGGCGGTGCCCTCACCGCGCAAAAGAGAATTATCGGCCTCTTCACTTAAGGTTATGCGATCGGTGGTTAGCTCTATGGTTGCCGCACTATCCTGCCCCACCACGATGTTGGGCAAATCCCCCGCATGCGGGCCGCGGGAGTTGAGGAAACCGTGTTTTGCGCCGGTGGGATGGAAATGACCGCCGGCCGTTTTGAAATCGGGCATCTCACACTCGGCTTTCTCGTGAATATGAAAGGCATGCTCCCCGGGAGCCAGCCCCTGAATCCGGGCACTCACAACCACTCCCTTTTCCCCTTGGGTAAACCTGACCACACCTACCTCATTTCCCTGAGGATCCTTGAGACGGGCTGTTGCCCGGGCGGTTGGTTGCTGCGCACCGGCCGAATACAAAACCCCCAGAAAAGCCGTCGTCCCGACAAGAGCCCATAACCGCTTGGCTTTCATAATCCTCTCCTTTGCGTTGATTAAGAACAGTCGCTATTTAGAATGTGCCGCCAGCTCAACGACTCCCTTGACATCTCTCTCAAGCTGTACCCGCACCAGACCGGCCACAAGCTCCGAAAAAGTGTGCCCGTCGGTATATCTTTTGAGCCTTTTGGGGTCTTTGGGCAACCCCAGACGCTCCGCACCCTTTTGCGCCTTTTTGTCCACAAACGGACTAAGCTCCTCCCAGACATCCTGCACTTCCCTGAAAAAGATATCCGCCCCGGTACTTCCGATTCCCTTGAAGCGCATGATTCTGCTTCTCTCCTGCAAAGGGTCGTGATTTGCCTGCTCCCGCAGGTTCCTCAGATCCCCCTTATACTGCTCAAGAACCATCTTGGCCGAGTCTCCAAGCATGGTCGCAGTGCGGTTGTCATAGCGCGCATAACCGGCTTCATTAAGTACCTGAGCACGTCGCTCCCAACTGGAATCGGCCATTTTTTGAGCGGTTGTCCACCCCTCACGCCTAAGTGCCCTGAACGCCTCCCGGGCCGCATGAGAGCTTATGCGTGCGCTAAAAAGAATCGAGGCGCACAAAAGCTGAAAAAGGGAGGATGGACTGTTTAGCCCCACCCTTATTTTCAGCTCCTCGGAAAAGGTCTTTCCGTGCTTGTCCAGAAGCGCTCGCGCGACTGCCTTTTTCGTAGGTTTGGCCATATCTTACCCCCAAGGTTTATTCCCACACCCCCGCAAACAGAGGCTCCGTCGGACGTTTTTTTTCGTCTACGTGTAAATCCTTGAATATATCCGCACTGGCCCTGTTTTCATCATCGGTGTCAAGCGTTATGTCCAGCTCCCCCCGGATGTCCTCGGAGGCCGAAACCAGCATTATCTCGGCACCCTCATGGTTTAGGAACTCCACCGGTTCCACCTCGGAAAACTTTCGCCCCCTGAATTTTTCGGTCAGATGTTTAGGATAGCTCGCCTCCTGACGTGGTCTCAGTCCGGCTCCCTTCGGAGAAGGCTTAAGAGGGTTTTTGACCGAGATGATATAGCTTGCCTGATCTTGCAGATTCATCTCCCGCTGAGGCTCGCCCTGCTTTTTAGGCAGCTCCAACGCATACACCAGATGGGTATGCCCGTTATGGCCGGCTATGCGGTAAACACCCTCTCCAAAGGGACGCGCCGCCGGTACGGTTCTCTGCCCGCGCGTCTTCGTCCAATAGGTGTCCTCCTCAAGCTCCCGGCGGATCGATTTGGGATCCTTTCTAACCATATCTATAAACCCCCAAAGTCGCGTGGTCCCCGGTTGCGAGGGATCGGGCATGCGCTTTCCTCCAACAACCGCCAGACGATAACGCCGCCTGTCCTCCGGGCTCAAAACAAAGTACATCCTCTGTATGTCGGCGCGCTCCCCCGGCTCCTGCTGCTCTACCTTTGGTCGATAAAAGAAGTAAATATTTCCCTTCTCAAGGGTTTTCACCCCGTCTTGCTGTTTTGCCATAATCCACTCCTTTCCTTGATCCAGGGCCCCACCCGGAGGCTTTCTTCTTTTGCGATAACCATGCCAAACCAGAGAGAAAGCATCAGGGTATCAGCTGTTCAGACTCTACCCATTGCTCGATTTGCCAGGCAATCTCCTTGCCGTGAACGTAGATCATGGCATGGCTGCCGTTTGGAATGATCTTTACCCGAGCCTGAGGCACATACTTTTTAATGTTACGGGCATCGCTTGTGGAAAAAAGATCATCATCCGAGCCTTGAAACACCAGCACCGGACACCCTATCTTGCCGGCATCATTTACCCCATTGTAACCTCCGGCATCCGTGATTACCCGCCGATAGAAATCAGGATGCTTTATTCTTAGAAGCGGCGTCACTTCATCGGAGGCATCGAAGTACTGAAGCATTCTGTCGACTATCCAGTAGATTTTGTAGTCCGGTTTATCCGCCACCCACGAAGCCATCCTGCGGCTTCGCCTGCGATCATCCTCACTTACCCCCACTACCTGTGTCGATGCCAGTATAAGCCTCTCCACATGAAGAGAGGGTTGGGTGGCGGCAAGCCTTATGGCAATGATTCCTCCGAATGATACTCCGAAAAGTGAAAAGGAATCGATTGACTTTTCTGCAAGGAAATCTCCCACCAACATGCTGAAATCTCCGTCCAGGCTCTCATAGGCATCCGAATGCTCGGGAAAATCGTATGCAATCAGGTTAAACTGCTCGGCCAGACTCTTGAAATGAATAAACGTACGCCCGTCGAGGCTTAAGCCGTGAAGCATCACCAGGTAGGAAGCATCCGGTTTGCTTGATGGGTATTCATAGTATCGATGAACGATCCCGGTACTCTCCGAGACTATTTTTTTATATTCCCATCCGTGCATATTAAATTCTGCATTTTTCTCCTCCATCGAGGATATCTCGGCGACTTTCTGCTCATATTTTTCTTTAGGTACGAAATTTACACCAAGCGCAAGCACCATCAGGTACAGGCGAAATAGTAAGCTGTTCATAGTAATCCTCCGCCCGATAAAAACAACAAGCCGTTAAAGGCATATGATTATATGCAGTGCGAACCATATGCCGGCGCATGTCGGTCGGAAGACACAGATTACCTAAACAATGCCAAGCCCTTCATTCCTAAGGCATTTACATTCAGGGAAGCGTAATCTTTCCATAAAGAGAATTAATACAGACGACATCCGCACTCCAGGGCCCAACCCGAAGCACACTCACCGAGGCCGGTGCGACGGTAAGTCTTAGGATGTTGTCAAGAGGCATTCCAAGGTAGTAGGCAAGAACAGTCTTGATAGGATCACCATGACTGAATAAAGCCACCGTGGCGTCGGGATACTTGTCCTGAAGTCGCTCTATTTCGGCAATCATTCTTGCCTGCACCTCGCAGATCATTTCTCCGTCACCCGGTATTCGTATGCCGCTGCGAAAAGTGTTCCACTCCCTCCACTTAGGCATATCCTCCAACTCCTTGAACGTAAGGCCGGTCCAGGAGCCGAAATCTATCTCCTGCAGTCCCTCGCAGCTCTGAACCGCCACTCCGAGGCTTCTTGCCAGCGGAGCCGCCGTGTCCATCGCACGCTCAAGTGGAGAGCTGCATACCTGCTCTATTGGGATTCCCGACAGCCGCCTGGTGAGCTTATCGGCATTCTCAAGCCCCTCCGAGGTAAGATGCACCCCGGAGCTTCGCCCGGTGATACGCTCCCCAAAACCTACGCATTCGGCATGTCTTATAATCAGGAAATTCGTCATGGTTACCTCCGCCCGTAATTTATCAAATTTAAACACAATACCGTCGTGTAATATCGGCGCAAAACTCGGCAAACTCGTTTATATCCCTGGGGGGACTGGAGTGATGGGGCTTTATGCCTCTTGATTCAGGCGTATAACACAGAGTCAAACAGACCCGAAATTCATCCAACGCCCTCATCTGTCTGTCAAACCATCTGAAGCCCGGCTCCTTAAGGCTGTCCGCCCAACTTAATCCCGATCTCACATTGCGCACCCCCAGTGAGCGCATCAGGCCTACCGCCTTTTGGAGCCGATGATCATCGGGATGAAACCACTGGCATATACCCATTTGAGGAGTCAGCCCGGCAAAGCTTTTCATCGCAGGCTTAACCGTCCCATCCTCTCTTACCAATCCCATATGGAAGTGTCTGAAATACTCAGACCCCTCGGCCGCCGGATCATGTGAGGTGGCAGACCATGCCTTTGGCAGATCGAAGAGACTATACCAGTGAATCCGCTCTACGCTTTTGCTTAGATACTGGGAAGTGCGCCTCAAACCTATGTCCTGAAGCTCATCTGCACCGAATGTGGATACTCCAACCTCCGTTACCCACACGGGCAATCCGGCAGCCTTAGATGCCTCTTTTACTCTCAGGGGCCACTGCTCGACCGTCCAGTGGTTCCAGTCGAATGGAAAACCGTGCACCCCTACGATGTCGATACAATCAAGCACCCCTTTTGAGCGCATGTTGGCCAGGAAATCGGGATCTATAGGCGAAATGCCGCCCAGAACAATCGGCAAAGAACCACTCTCTGCACGAATCGCCTCGGAAGCGGCTTTTATCATTCGGGCAAAGATGTTCCAGTCGTTATCGGTAAGAAAATCCCAATGCGCCAGGTTATTGGGCTCATTCCATAACATCAAGGCCTCAACCATACTCATCCCCTGCCGTTTTTTCTTTATCCCGCATGACAATCAGGCCTTCTGTCCGATTCGCTTTGCTTTTTCCCACGCCATATGCGTTGGCGGCTCTTCATCATCCCCTCTTTGGTCAGGCACATATCTGTCAAGCACCTCGAGAGCAAACCAGCCAAACTCCCGATAGTCTTGGGGAGGACTGGTATGACACTCCTTTATGCCTCGGGACGGTGGGGTAAAGCAAAGTGTTATGGTTAAATCGAAATCTTCAAGCGCCGCCATCTGGCGATCAAACCACTCAACCGCATTGGGCCGGTGCCAGTCGGCCCAGCTGATTCCTGTGCGTAACTTCTTTACCCCAAGCTTTTTGAGCCAGTTAACCGCCTCATCCAAACGCGGATCCTCAAAAGAAAACCACTGACAAATACCCATTCGAGGGTCGAAATGGTCTATGGACGGTTTAGGGGAGCCGTCGGAACGTATCAGGCCCTGATAGAAATGACGGTAATAGGAGCTGCCTTCACTTTCCTTGTGACGGGTGGTTGCCTGCCATTGAGGCGGCAAATCCAAAAGAGAATACCAGAAAACCCTTTCGACCCGATTGACCAGCAGCTCGGCCGTTCTGCGCATCCCAAAAACCTGAACCTCATCTGCCCCAAAGCTTGACACACCCGCTTCGGTAACCCAAACCGGAAGGTCTATTACATTCTCGATCTCTTCGATCTTGCGGGGCCACTCATCTATTTTCCACGGGTTCCAGTCGAGAGGAAATCCATGTACCCCCACGATGTCAATATTTTCCAGTACCCCCCTGTGGTTGAGCAGATTGATGAAACGCACATCGATTGGAGAAATTCCGCCCAATACCAGAGGAAGACCCGGATAGCGCGTCTTCATAAGATCGGCACCGAAAATCGTCATCTTTGAGAAAATCTCCCACTCGGGATCAAGAGTAAAATCCCAATGAGAGAGATTATTTGGTTCATTCCATATTTTAACGGCTTCAATCATGTTTCCTCCTCAGGAGACAGAAAAGTGAGATTCTTAGAGGGGATGCCTTTATAATCAACTTCCATGCCGGCTGCCCCGCTCCCCTTAGATCTGGTTTAACTTTACTTAAATCGCAGCATTTGTTTCTCAATCTGCGAATCTACAGAGGCGAAACTTCGGCCTCGAAATATATCCGCCGCCTGCCGCACAAAGGTTCTGCGACGGCACGATTGACAAAGAAATCGATTTGGGAAACAAATCTCAGCCACCAGACTTCTGCGCTCGCGGTCTTCCTCAACCTCCAAGGTTTTTTTCCAATATCGCCAATATCCTGCATCCGAAAAAGAAGGGCAAGAAATCTGTCGATGTGAGAAGGCTTGGCGGTCTCCCGGACATGCTATGCGTTGCTGAATGTCAGGCTTCCGGGGCAGGCTTTATCGGAATGTATGAATAATGAGGAAGAAACTGCCTGGGCATCCGTTCGATTATCTCCGAACACCCGACGTAGTGCATCGGAAGAGACGAATCTTGGCGTCACCGACGACACGAAGCAAACCCCCGTCGCAAAGACGCAGTAATCATCCTGTTGCATAAAGCATGTCTATTCTCATATCTACAAGCGATTCCCATTGTGGTGATAATTGACATAGTGGAACATCGCTGGAGACTCCCCGGGATTGAGCCGGTATATGGCCATAGCCGATTTTGCCCCTAATTGTATATCTGTTGCTCTGAAAATCGTTTTTAATTCCATCTACATTTAAAGATCAGGAGACAGGGCATGTCTAAAATTTTGCATCAAGATAAAACAAGCGAGCGCAAACAGCAGATACAGCGGCTTCAACCCTGGTTTCACAATCTTCATTTCGACGACGGACTGCAGACCGCGCCCGATCATTTTCTTGGTGATTTTCCCGCGTACAAATGGCGGGAGCTTTCCGTTGCAATCCCCCAGGATTTGCGGGGGTGGAGCGCGTTGGATATAGGTTGTAACGCAGGGTATTACAGTTTCGAGTTGGCAAAAAGAGGGGCACAGGTGACCGCCGTAGACAGCAACCCCCACTACCTTGACCAGGCGCGCTGGGCGGCGCAGATTTATGGCCTGAGCGATTCCATTCGGTTTGAATGCAGGCAAGTCCACGAACTTGCCTATGAAAAGAAACGCTACGATATGATTCTTTTTCTAGGTGTTTTCTACCACTTGCGCTATCCGCTGCTGGCCCTGGATACGGTTTGCCGCAAGGTTGACAGGCTGCTTGTATTTCAGTCGCTTACAATGGGAGAGGCTGATTCCGCGGACACCCACACCCCCGAAGATCTAGATTTTGACCAGCGAAATCAATTTTGCGGTAAACACTGGCCGCACATGGCCTTTATCGAGAAGAGTTTCAACCACGACCCGACAAACTGGTGGGTACCAAACGCCTCGGCGGTGGAGGCGATGCTGCGATCATCGGGCATGCGCATAGTCCACAGACCGGGTACCGAAACATACCTGTGTGAGCCCGATGAACAAAGCAGGGACCACCTCACAAGCTGGTGCCTACAGGAATACGAGGCCGCGACGGGGAGATCAAACATACCTGAATAGAACTCTTCTTGATCCGGTTTAAGAGTTCCAGCAATTCAAACGGAGCGACAAATGTCGGATGTATATCCGGATACGACACACGAGATTATCACTCATCCAACCCTCTCGTCGCAGTCTGCCCTCTCCCGAAGCGATTCCATACTGCGCTGTTTTCGGTACGGCAGCATCATCCCCCCTGAAACGAGGCCGCCCCAAAGGCTTGGCAAAGAAAGAAACACGGGAAAATGTATGATCGCAAACACAGGTTGCATAAACGATATTATTATTATGGAAGTTCAGAAAAGAGCACTATCTTTGCGCGCTCAGTTGCACGAATCCAAAACCCATGAAAGGAATCAGCTTATGTCTTCACCAACCAATCGTTCACCAAACAGGGTTTTGAATCTGGATGAGTTGAAACATCCCTCGTTTAAAAAGGTCCTTGATTCTCTGGATACGCTTCTTGAAGACAATACCAGGTTGTACCTTCATCCCAGCAAACGATGGGAGTATCCGTGGGCATTGGAGCGAGCGCAGCTGCAAGAGGGTGCAAAGGTGCTGGATGCCGGCTGCGGCTGGTCTGTCTTTCCCCTGTACCTGGCTCAGCAGGGATATGAGGTCAGCGGTTGCGATGTGGACATACCAAGCGACGGGGACTATGATCCGTCACTGGAATATGTCAAGGGTGACATCCTGAACCTTCCTTTTGAGGACAATCATTTCGATGCGGTTTTCTGTATCTCGGTTATCGAACATCTGGGTCACGACAAAATCCCTCAGGCACTTTCCGAGCTTAGAAGAGTACTTCGCACAAATTGTAAACTTCTGCTCACCACCGACTTTTATGAAGACGCCGAGGAACAGCTTTTCTATCGGGGGCCGGGAGAAAGCTTCGAGGTAGACTGGAGATTCTTTGATGAGAAACTTTTCCGTAAATTTATTCTTAAGGC
>CAZPHU010000022.1:31181-42246 GCA_964586285.1 uncultured Fibrobacterota bacterium
ATTTTTACGTTTACACGAGTGTAACTTCCCTATGAATGTTACTGTTTCCACTCCCTCGCTGGTGCTGCTCATCGGAGTCGCCGGTTCGGGAAAGAGTGCTTTTGCTAACAGATGGTTTCCGCCCACCGCGGTTGTTTCTTCCGACTTTTGTCGTGCACTCATAAGTGACGATGAGGGGAACCAGTCAGTTTCCGCAGACGCTTTCAGCCTGCTTCACTTCATCATAAAAAAAAGATTGAAATACAACAAACTCACTGTAGTGGACGCTACCAATATCGGATACGGAGCAAGGGAGCATATTCTCAGCCTTCGTGACAGGTACCGTCCAGCGATGCCCGCCTTTGCATTTGTATTTGATCTTAGTCTCAGGCAATGCCTGAAACAAAACGCACACAGACCCGAGAGACAGGTTGAAGAGGATGTAATCGTCAATCAGTACGACAGACTCAACCATTCCAAACAATCAATCTTCGAACAAGACTTTCAACAAATCATGTCTTTTGAGTCGCGGCAACAGGTAAACCGAACACGGATTTCTCTTATACCGGTCTCCGGCAAAGCCGGAGAATCAAAAATCAAAAACCCAAGAATCAGGCCCTAATTCCGACAACCGAGCAACCGAGCAACCGAGCAACCGAGCAACCGAGCAACCGAGCGGACGGGCACAAGGCCCGTCCCGACTTTTCTCCGGCAATCCATATCGTTTTATTCTTTGACAGGCTCTCTCGCCTAATGCTAAAATATTTAAAGATTAAACCCTTACTCTGAAAAAGGATTCCATACATGAAAACTGCCGCTTGTTTAACCACGACAGCTTTGCTGTTTCTTGTTCTCGGTCACACCGGCACTGTTTATCTATCTAACCGATACTAATTCCCATAGATCCTGGGATGTTTGCATCCGCAAAATGTATCGCCTGGCATCGTCGGCAAATACTCTGAAATAATTATACGAAGGATCATACCAGCGATCTTCGATATCGATCACATCGAATTTTCTATCACCGATCCAAAACCTGGTCGGATACTCGTCCGCCCTGTACCCACTGTAGGTCTGGACTCTAATTTCCAGCGGCATAATCCTCCCCGACCTCGGCTGCCATTACTGCCGCAGCTCTCCAACATTAATCCGATCTCGCAGCTCTCCTTGCGGTTGTTATTTCGAAAACGCTGTTAATGAGGCAATTCGGGCTGACGAGGTCGGAAAAGTTTTAGTCCCTTCACGGCAGGTCCCTCGAGGGGGTTACCTAATGCATCGAATCTGCTGCCGTGACAGGGACAATCCCAGGTTTTTTCGGCTTTGTTCCACCCTACTTTGCATCTCATGTGAGGACAAAAGGCTTCGAACCGGTGAAAAACTCCCTCCTCGTCTCTAAATACCGCCAGGTCCCGGTTATACTCGTGAATGACTGCACCCTCACCGTATCCGAGGTTGTTCTCCTGGTTGTGAGTCTGTTTAAACCGATCGGCTACGGCCTTTTTCGCTATCTTCACGTTATGTCCGGTTACTCCTCTGAGGCCTGATATCGGAACACGACGTGAGCTTACCAGATCCGAATAGGGATTATTTCGCCCCAGAATTCCGTCTGAGATAACCATTGCCGCCAAAGTTCCCCACAGGGGCGTATCTTTGCCTAATCCTGTCGCCGTCCATACGTGTTTAGCTCGGGGCGACTGTCCTATGAACGGAAGTATATCCAGGGAGTGAAAAGATTCCCCACGCCACTGAGCCAGTACCTCGGAGACATTAAAGTTACTCCGCACAAACTCCTCCAGTTCGTGTACCTTGCCAAGAGAATCTTTTTTTCCCATTGGGTGTTCATATCCGTGGAAAACAAGTATCCGGTTTCTCCCCTCGGCTGCATACCGAAATCGAACATCACCTTGTCCATCTACACGACGGAAAAGCCCCCTTTGCACCTCTCCGTAGAGTTTCACCGCCATTAAGTATGACATACGAGGCTCCACATAAGTTTGGAGAGAGTTTATGCCGGGTGGGGTGTTGGTTGCCAAAACGACATCATCGGCCCAGATTTCCCTCTCTTTGGTAATGACCTTCGCAGGATTTCCATCATGAACCTCTACAGCCGGGGTATGGGCATGGATAATCGAGCCATCTCCCACCACATTCAAAACCAATGCGCGAATATATTGAGCAGGATTAAACGAAGGCTGATTGGCAAGAGCAATACCCCCCATGTTCTTCATTGGGTGATCGGTGTCACAAATCAACTCCGGCTCAAGGCCTATACGGACACACGCCCGGCGTAAATCTTCCAACCTGCCGGCGTCTTCTCGTCGAGCGGCGAAATGATAATCCGGGAAACGAAAGGGGGAACAATCGATCGACAACTCACGAATCACTCCCTCGATACGTTCCTGAGCACTGTATAGGCCCTTAACAAGACGGCGAGTCTTCTCCACCCCGATTCTTTGGATTATCTGATCGTAGGGGATGTCGCTCAGAAGTGAGAGCGAACCGTCGTGCTTTATGCTCATTCCCCCGCCCATCTCCCTGCGATCGATCAGCGCGACACGCTGACCGGCCCACTTAAGGAAAAGCGCGGTGCTCAAACCTGTGAGTCCCGAACCAACTATTACGGTATCTACGCGAAGATCCGTTTCAAGCGGATCAAAGGATTCAAGCGATGTCGTCTGTAACCAGAAAGATTGTTCTACAGCCGAGCGCATCACGATCGATTCTCCGACTCGGACTCTCCACCGTCTCTGAAAAGATTCAGGAAACGATCCTCATACAGAGGATACAGCTGCCACTTATCCAGCTCCTCTTTTAGCTCCTGGGCCCTGGAGCGATCCTCACTGACCTTTCCAAACAGCTCCTCTATCTTCTCCATGGCATATTCGGGCACCCGCGGCTCATTCTTTTCGGGCGCCGGGGGCGGTTCCAACCCAAACTCCGGCTCTTCCCCATGTTCATCCCTAAATTCTTCGAAAAAACCCGCTATTCTCTCTTCGATCTGCCCAAGCTGCTCTTCACTCTCCTGAACCTGTTGTTCCAGCTCCTGCAGATCAACGGAAATGTTGATCACGGCGCTGATACTTTTGACTATTTCCAGGGAGGCTTTGGGGTAATTAAGAGTCGTCGCATAGGAGGGAATAGTGGCCAGAAAACAAGCCGCTTCGATATCCTGGGAAGCGGCGATTCCCAAAAGCAGACCGTTAAGACCGCTTATCTGTCCGCTGGGCATCGGCTCTATTCCGTGTAAATCAAGCTCATCACGCAATCGCTGGGTATTACAGGCCGAATACACTCTGGATTCGGACCTGAAGCTCATGGGCTGCGCAAAAGCAGCCGCTGTAAAGATTCGCGGAGCAGACAGCTTGCGGGCAACACTTAGTATTCCATTCAGAATCGTAATACCGTCTTTACCACTAACGGAGGCATTACTTTCGAATATCACCAGATCAGGATCGTGCTGTTCGTGAAAAACACTACGAGGGATCTCCGGAAAACGAGCCATTCCGTTCTCCACCACAACCGCTTCGGGAATGTAAAAGGGGGTCATGTCTACCTCGGCAAACATCTGTGCATCCAGATGCTTGCGAAGATAGTCCATCGCCATAAGCCCCACATTTCCCATGCCCGGCCAGGCCGCCATCATCATGGGTGGTGTGTCAAAATGCATCTTCTCAATCAAAGCCATCTGCCGTTCCTCCCTTTAATACTAAAACTGCATAATCGAGGCAATATCCTACAAAAAGCAATGACCATGCCGTCAGAGAGCAGCCCTTAGAATGTCAATAAACGATTCCCCTGCCCTGCTCCCCATTCTTATTTTTCTAAAAACAGACCCGCGGCAGGCCGGAGATTTTCTTTCTCTCATAAGGAGCTTATTATTATGGCTGACTGGATTCTCTTTTCTTTACTTGCGGTTACGGTCGTTTTGCTCATAGGCGCGGAATTTAGAGGCATTAGAAAGATGATTCTGTTGTTCAAACCCTCCGCCACAATACTGGTAATTGCCCTGGCCCTTAACGGATTAACTCAGCAGACTGTCTCGCAAACTCTTTTCTATGGTATTCTGTCGGGACTTTTACTTTCCCTCATCGGAGATATCGCACTTATTTTTACGGAAAAGAAAAAAGCATTCAAAACAGGACTGGTTTTCTTTCTCTGCGCACATATCGCTTACACTACAGCATTCAGCCTCTTTGGTGTGGTAAGCTTCCGGGATATTATAAGCGCAGTTATTCTTGCCGCCGTTGCTGCGGCTCTGTACCGAATCATGCGGCCCAACCTGGGAAATCTTCGACTACCGGTTATTATTTATATGATAGTCATCTCCCTCATGGTTAACCGTGCACTGGCTACTCTTCCTTCCCAGATTCTTGCTCCTGCACAAAAGATCTGCATTGCGACAGGCGCCGTACTTTTTTATGTCTCGGATATGATGCTTGCACTCAATCGCTTCGGCAAGCCCTTTCGATTCAACCGCATCAGTCTGGCCTTCTATTACTCGGGACAGATACTGTTGGCGATGAGTCCCTGGGTTCGATAAGAATTAAAAGGAGAAGTAAATTTATTCAACTTTCGGCCGAAAAATTCCCTTTGGATTGTACAATCACGGATATACTTTTCTTAGTTTCCCTCCCATGACCAAAGAACAAGGACCACGAATTGCATGCGTGAGAGTCATGTGCTGAATATGATCGAAACACCGGATCATAGTTTGCAGGAATTTGCGGTGTTATTATCTCTTTTCCAGAATTTTTCAGACGACTACGTTTGTTGATAAAATCCGCTAAAGGAACGTATGTGACAATAGATTCAGACAATTCCATGTCTTTTCCACTGGCCCCGGCTTTTTTGAAACTTAAACTCTCGGCGGTGCTTTTTTTACTTTTCTGTTCGTTGGGAGCAATATCTCCGATCATGAGTCTTTATCTGACTCAGCATCTTGGGTTTAGCGGGACACAGACCGGTATCATATTATCTTTCTCGGCAACAGCATCGTTTCTGGTGCCGGTAATAGGGGCGATTGTCGCCGACCGTATGATATCTTCCGAGCGACTCTTTACCATTCTGGCTTTTATCTGCAGTGTTTCCATTCTGATGATGTCTCAGGTTCGATCATTCGTTCCTTTTGCCCTCACCTATCTTATGTACGTTGTTGTGCTGGGGCCACTTACCAACCTTTCCAATACAATCATTTTCCACCACTCACCCAACAGACAAAAGGGATACGGCGGAATTCGCGCATGGGGCACGATTGGATGGATGGCGGTGGCCTGGATCATACTCCTTTCGGGGATCAGGACCGGAGGGCAGAGTTCTTCACTTACCGTCGTTTTCTACTTCGCCGCTGCTTTCGCGGCCATTGTCGGGCTGGCCTCGTTTACGATTCCGGTCACGATAAGCAAAGATCACCGCCAGGGAATCCAGCTGTTCCCGCTTGATTCCCTGGCGGTGATCAGGCGCCCGGAAATTTTGCTGTTGATGGTGTTTGGGTTGATGAATTTTATCCTGGATCGGTTTTTCCTGTTTGGCGCCAGCCCCTTTCTGGAGCAGATCGGTGTACAGGAAAAAATGATCCTTCCCATGATGACTTTGGGACAGCTTCTTGAAATTCCCGCGATGTTTTTCCTGGGATACATCATTTCACGATGGGGAATCCGAACAATTCTGATCACCGGTGCGATTACCAATATCCTTCGCTATTTTCTTCTTATGAGTGCCGACACACAGTTTCTGGCCGGAGCAGGTATCCTGTTTCACGGCCCCTCCTACACTTTCCTGTTTGCCACCGCCTTTATTTTCCTGGACAGCCGGGTGAGTCGGTTCTCCAGGGCGGGCGTTCATCAGATTTATGGTCTGATAACCGGCGGCATCGGCACATTGGTTGGGAATATCCTTGCGGGAGTGACCGCGGATATGGTTACCTCAAAAGCGGGCGTAATAAATTTCGAGAAATTCTGGGGAGGCGCACTGGCCGGATCGGTGCTTGTGTTGATTTTCATCCTGTTTACTTTCAGATACACGCTTCCCGAAGAACAACCGGCCTCGTGAATCATCTTCGGGCTGTCATTCTCTGTATGCGCGGATGGAGAAGTTTTGCCACCTGAATGCCCGAAAGATCTAAATGTGAGAGTTCCGGAACAAACTTTCCATTTACCGTAAATACTACTCCGTCCAGTAATGGATCTTGCATCTGCGGCTGAAGAAATGATGCGGTCAGCACATTGTAGGTAGCCTGACCACCGGTGCTGCCCTGGAAAAAAGTCTTCACGAGAATGGTGTCCGGATCATGTATGGAAATTTTAGCGATATGAAGGCAGGCGGTGTCGGTACACAGCTTCTTGATAGTGTCTACCGAAAAAGAGATGTCTGTATTAAGGTCACCGTATCTGCCGAAAAATGTTTCGGACAGCTTGAGGCCGACGACATCAAGTGCCCCCCGGCGATTCAGCGGATAGTCAAGCCCCGTTAAAGGTACCTGCTCGTAATCGGTGGAGCCTTCACGCTGTTTTGGCAGAAAAATCAGCAGTGTATCAAAGATTGCGCTCGTTTCGGACAGAATGGCTTTTCCACTCTCCTGCTCCGGCATACGCTCCTGTCTATCTCTACAGGCAGGAAGAATAATCAAAAGGAGCGCGGTGACAATCTTTACCCCAAGGGATATCCCTTCTTTTGTACAGACACTTGCGTTGTACTCGTTGCGGTCTGATTTTCTTTTTCTACAATAGTTTGGTTCATCATTTTAAGCCGGTGTCACGATTGGGGCGTGCTGCGGGGCAAACTATTTACCCCCGCAGCTGATTTGTTTTCAGGTTTTACAGAACCCAATCAGGCGCTTATTTCTACCTTGTGCGGTTTAACTTCCTCACGGCGAGGCACATAGATTTCGAGCACCCCATTTTCAAGAGTCGCCTTTATCATCCCTTTGTCGAAATCATCACTGATAGTAAATGCACGATAGTAATCACCGGTGCGAAATTCCTGAGCAACCAGGTTTTCGGGTTCAGTAAACGATGATTTTGCACGCACCGAAAATACATTGTTCTCATCCACTTCTATCCTCACATCACCTTTCTTCACACCCGGCACATCCATCACAAACGTCAACCCATTCTTATCATCAAATATGTCCACATCCGGCGAATACGCGTTTGACGCATCTATCAGCTGCTCGGCGGAAGTGCTGGTGACCTCGGTTTTTTCCCTTTTGCTTAATTCGTCTGCCATGATATCCTCCTTTATATACCTGCTAACCTGTATTAAACAATATTTATCTGACGCGGTTTGGCTTCTTCGGCTTTGGGCAACTTAATAGTGAGAATACCCTCAGCAAAAGATGCTTCTATCCTTTCGTTTTGAATCTTGGTCGGGATACGAATCTGTTTTTCGAAATCCCCGCCGCAACGCTCTCGACGCAAAACGGCCACACCTTCTTTTTCTCTACCGTCGGGCCGTTTGCCCGAAATTGTAAGTATCCCTTCCACAGCCGAAATGTCGATATCGTTTTTGGATACACCCGGCATTTCGGCAACTACAAGCAGCTCATCATTATTTTCGTACACGTTTACCAGGGGAAATGACGGGCAAGTGCGGCCGTATCCCACCTTCTGAAAAACATCATCAAGCTCCTGACGCATGCGCTCCATTTCACGCCACGGATTTCCCATTCTCCACATCATAATGAACCTCCTTTAAAATGATTTGTCCATTTCCACCAACCTCTTTCGCAAAGCATATGCCATTCTTTACCGCCATTTAATCAAACTGTCCGGGAAGGCTTATATACCCTCATGCGATACATTTACCGGATTCCTCCATTTTTCAGCGGCTTCAGATAGACAGGCAGATCGTCTCAAGAGCCCGGTCCGGATGTTTCATTGTGAAACGCATCTCGTTTGGAATTACAACAAACCCTCTTGCCCCTATGTCATTGGATACGGCTTCATACTCATTAAAGCAGGTTTTTGCCTTGGCATACCGGTTGCGAAAAGGGGCGGATGAAGAGTATTACCACTTGAAATAAAAGCATTTTTCATAGATCAGGAGTTAAGTTTATGGATCTGGAAAAACTGACCAGAAAATCACAGGAAGCACTCAACAGCGCCAATGCGTTGGCTGTCGAACTCAATCATCAGGAGATCCAGCCGCTGCATCTGTTTTCGGCACTGGTTCGCCAGGAGCAGGGGCTTGTTGCCGCGCTTGTGAATAAGGTAGGTGTATCTCCCGCCGTGATGGATCGCATTCTTTCCGAAAAGCTTTCCGCGATTCCGGCGGTGAGCGGTCCGGGCGCCAAACAGACCTATATCTCCCGTGCACTCACAACGGTGCTTACCGAGGCTCAGCGGCAGGCTCAGCGCATGAAGGATGATTATGTCAGTGTCGAGCACCTGCTTATCGCCCTTATAGAAAAGGATCAGAGCTGCCGTGATGTTGCCCGTGAGGCAGGGTTAAGCGCGCCGCAAATAATGGAGGGGCTCAGAAACGTTCGCGGGAGTCAGCGAGTCGCCTCACAGGATCCGGAAACAACCTTTCAGGCGCTTGAGAAGTATTCTCGCAACCTCACCGAGATGGCCGAGAAGGGCAAACTTGATCCGGTGATCGGTCGTGACGAGGAGATCAGGCGTATCACCCAGATTTTGTCACGTCGTACAAAAAACAACCCCGTGCTCATTGGTGATCCCGGCGTGGGTAAGACAGCCATCGTGGAGGGATTGGCCATCCGGGTTGTTCGGGGTGATGTTCCTGAGGGACTGAAAAACAAGCAGATAGTCTCCCTTGACATGGGAGCACTTATTGCAGGGGCAAAGTTTCGCGGCGAATTCGAAGAGCGTCTCAAGGCGGTGCTTAAAGAGGTCACCGAGGCACAAGGCAGCATAATTTTGTTTATAGACGAGCTTCATACCGTTGTAGGAGCCGGTGCCGCCGAAGGTGCCATGGATGCGGGCAACCTTCTGAAGCCGATGCTTGCCCGCGGTGAGCTTCACTGCATAGGCGCGACCACCCTCGATGAGTATCGCAAACATATAGAGAAGGATAAGGCACTGGAGCGGCGTTTCCAAACCGTGATAGTGGATCAGCCTACGGTTGAAGATACGATATCGATTCTTCGGGGGCTGCGTGAGCGCTACGAGGTGCATCACGGTGTAAAGATTCGAGATACGGCACTTGTGGCGGCGGCGACTCTTTCGGACCGGTATATTTCGGAGCGTTTCCTGCCGGACAAGGCGATTGACCTGGTTGATGAAGCTGCCGCAAAGCTTCGGACCGAGATGGACAGCAGTCCGGTGGAGCTTGACGAAGCGATGCGCCGTCAGATGCAGCTTGAGATCGAGATCGCCGGACTGAAAAAGGAAAAGGATCCCACCTCCAGGGAACGTCTGGAGAGGCTCAATCAGGAGCTTGCCGATGTCAAGCACAGGGTAAACGAGATGCGGACCCGGTGGGAAAACGAAAAGAGCAAAGTGGCGCAGCTTCAGCAGATGCGAGAGAAACTCGATCAGGCCCGTCATGAGCTTGAAAGAGCGGAAAGGGACTACGATCTTAACCGCGCCGCCCAGCTGCGTCACGGTGAGATACCCAGAATGGAGCAGGAGATTAAGGAATCGGAAAAAAAGCTTGCCGGCGAAGAAAACAGGCTTCTGAAGGAAGAGGTCGATGAGGAGGACATCGCGGGCATAATCAGCCGCTGGACTCATATCCCGGTCAGCAGGCTTGTGCAGGGGGAGAAAGAAAAGCTTCTGTCTCTTGACAAAAAGCTTCACGAACGGGTTGTTGGGCAGGATCAGGCGGTGGATGCGGTGGCCGATGCGGTGCTTCGCGCGCGCGCCGGTCTCAAGGATCCGCAGCGCCCGATCGGCAGTTTCATTTTCCTGGGACCCACCGGTGTGGGAAAAACCGAACTTGCCCGCGCGCTGGCGCACAATCTGTTTGACGATGAGCACGCCATGATTCGGATTGACATGTCCGAATACATGGAGAAACATACGGTAGCCCGTCTGATCGGTGCCCCTCCCGGCTATGTGGGCTACGAAGAAGGCGGTCAGCTGTCCGAAGCCGTGCGGCGCAAACCCTATTCTGTGATTCTGTTTGACGAAATAGAAAAAGCGCATCACGACGTATTCAATGTTCTTTTGCAGGTACTTGATGACGGGCGCATTACCGATTCACAGGGTCATGTGGTTGATTTCAAGAATACGATTATTATCATGACAAGCAATATCGGCAGCACCCACATAACCAACGGCCCGAGCAGGGACTATGAAACGATCCGGCGCACGGTGATGGGCGATCTTCGGGCGCATTTCCGTCCCGAATTTCTAAACCGGGTCGATGAAATAGTAGTATTCCATTCCTTGACGGAGGATAACCTGCTTGGTATTGTAGACATACAGCTGGCTCGTTTTGCCCGGCGCCTGTCGGATATGCGTATCGGATTTGGTATCAGCACGGATGCAAAGAAGGCTTTGGCCAAAACAGGCTTCGACCCGGTTTATGGTGCCCGGCCGCTTAAGCGTGCCATTCAGCGCGAACTTGAGACTCCGATCAGCCGAATGCTTATTGGAGGCGAGGTAAGCGAAGGAAGGACGATAAAGGTTGATACTGTCGGGGATGAGCTTGGGTTTACGGTTGAGTAAAATTTAACCATCCGATAATTATCTATCTGCGGATGATTTAAGCTGCACAGCTTTGCAATAGAAACATCTGTGTGGAAAAGCCAGCAAGGTCATTATGAGGCGCAAGAGACGCACGACAGTGCGTCTCTTGCGCCGATGTGCGCGCGGATCGTTTTTATCCGTTTGTCTTCCAGATATAGGACTCTGTTGCCTGGCGGTGTTTTCCCGACTTACCAGCGCCTCTACCCTTTCAACCAGCCTTTCGCAGGCTACATTTTGACTACACCGGCCAATAAAAGGCTTGCCGCAATTAAATCAATGTGGTCCGGTTTTTGATCTTCTTCGCGAATCGATGATGATTGCGGCGGTTCTCGATCCACCATCGATCACCATTAAAATTTTGACCGCTTACCCAAACATCCCCCTGGAGGAGCAATGAAAAAGCACCAAAGAGTCAGAAAACCCGAACTCGCGGG
>CAZPHU010000023.1:0-41521 GCA_964586285.1 uncultured Fibrobacterota bacterium
GCTCAGAAAGTGCATACCCACGGCCGGGTACGGGGTTCCAGAGCTCCGGAAGTGGATATCGGCCGCCGCAAGACCACTGAAAGAGGTAAGCGTCTAATCTTAGATATCGCTTACAGGTTTTGCAGAAAAGTTGCGATTAATAGTGCGAAAACTATTTTTGATAAAATGGCGGCCTCCTTTTTGAGTAGTTTTTTTGTCGAAACATTAAATACAAATAGGAACAGCCATCATCTTCCCAAACGGCATTATTTCTAAACCTAACCGTGGGTTAGGTTTGGTGCAATGCAACCTTTTACTTCAAAACGGTAGTTTTCAAGCGTACCTCAGGATTTTTACGCTGATTTTTTATGCAACAACAGGGCTTCATACAATACCAACAGATTGGAAATAAATGACCGAAAAGAGAGGACCGCGAGGGGAAAGCGGCAGCGGATCGCAGCGTCGCGAACGAAGTTTTGCGCGAAAAGAGAAGATGACTAATTACTCCACTTTTCGTTTGATCAATGATATCCATAAGCCCCGCAAGGAGCTTCGTCTGACCGCCACGACGATGGCCGGTCTGGAGCAGGTGCTTGCCGGGGAGCTTCAGAAAATCGGGGCTCAGGATGTCAGGTCGGGAATTCGGGCGGTAACGTTCAGGGGAAACCGTGAGACTATGTACCGCGCGAATCTTAAACTGCGCACCGCACTTCGTATACTCATCCCCATTGCCTCATTCGAGGCCTACAATGAGGAGCAGTTGTACGAGTTGGCCCGCAAGCTTGAGTGGAGCAGATATCTGTCGGTGGATGATACTCTGGCTATAAATACCGCCGTTGCTTCCAAATATTTCACTCACTCCATGTATATAGGGTTGAAACTCAAGGATGCGATAGTAGATCAGTTCAGGGACAAGTTCAAGAAGCGCCCGTCTGTCGATCTCGATGAGCCCACCGTCCGGATTCACCTTCGTATACAGGACCAGAAGTGTCTGATCTCCCTGGACAGCTCCGGTCAGTCGCTTCACATGCGAGGCTATCGTCCCAGGGCACTTGAGGCGCCGCTTAACGAGGTGCTGGCTGCGGGAATGATACTGATAAGCGGCTGGGACGGATCAACTCCGTTTGTCGACCCGATGTGCGGTTCGGGAACGCTTCCGATCGAGGCCGCCCTGATCGCAACCAATACCGCGCCGGGGCTGGTTAGTAAGAAATTCGGTTTCATGAATTGGAACACCTTCGATCGCGATTTGTGGGAGCGGGTTGTTGATGAAGCCTCGAAAGAGGTGCGGGAGGCCGGATGTACAATCCTTGGCTCCGACCGCGACCCGCAAGCCATAGAGATAGCCAAACAAAACATCCAGCTTGCCGGGATGGAGCACTGTGTAAAGCTTCATAACCTGCCTTTTCAGGAGCTTGAGCCTGCATCGTCGGGGCAGGGGACTATTATTATCAACCCTCCCTACGGCAGGCGAATAGAGGAGGACAGGATCGTGGAGGCATATGGGATTATCGGCGATACACTCAAGCGCAACTGGCCCGGCTACGCAGCCTGGATTCTAAGCGCAAATTTCGATGCGCTCAAACACATCGGCCTTCGCCCGTCAAGCCGCATGACTCTTTACAACGGGAAACTGGAATGTAAGTATCTCAAGTATGATCTGTACGAGGGAAGCAAAGTCACACAATCTCCCTAAAGGGAGACGCTTTTAAGTGGGGGGACGATGCGATTTGTGGGTAGAGCGGGTATGATGTCCCGGGAAGGCGTTATATTGGTTATGGCAAAACAACAATCCCACATTTCGTGCCCCCGTATGGACTAAAACCTGTAGAAACCCGTATTCTCGCATTCCCCCGCGGACATGTTTTGATGTTCTCTGGGGCAACAGATGGAAATGTGACACTTACGATATACATGTGGCTATGAGTGATTTTATAAAAACCAAACCAGTCGTTATACATTCACTACGTAAAGACCTACGGCAATGCGTCCACGCGTCATCATCCGTCCCCGTGTCACCGTACTTTTCTACATTGCACATCGATTCACCTGTTACCGACCTTATAATCGTTGCAAGGTGCGTCGATGATTCGATGCCGCTGCTTGACAGAGTGATCTTTGGACGGGCGTATTCATTCCGTGGATTCGAGGTGTCCCCAAAACCGGGTCAGTATCTTCAAGATTGGGCAAAGCTTCTTAAAGGATATCTGGACGGTGAGAATGTTTTATTAAGGAATATTCCTATAGATTTAAGCTGGACGACTGCTTTTCAAAAGGATGTCTTTCTTGCCGCCCAAGAGATAAAAAGGGGAGAAATCATAAGCTATGCCGAACTGGCCCGACGAAGCACAAATCCAGGGGCGGTGAGGGCGACGGCCTCGGCTCTTCGCAAAAACCGATTCCCTCTGATCATTCCCTGCCACCGTGTGGTTCGCCGCGACGGGCGTATCGGTGGTTTCTGCGGAGCCGCCGACGGCAGGATGGTTGCGCTCAAGAAGGCTCTGCTTAAATTGGAGGGGTGTAATTCTTTTGATTGAAGGAAGAACCCAGACCGACTCCCGCATCAATCCCGCTTCTTTTTTTCGCAATACATATTCCGGCTTAACCGAAATGATTATGGTGAAAAATGGGGAATCCTAACCATCACCAAGCAATATAACCTATTTTTCTTGCCTGATTTAAATGACGCGAACATAAGTCCAAAGGAGATGAGACCGTTCACAGCTATGAAAAACTACGTACTCGACACCACGGTTCTTTTATATGATGCTCAGGCGTTGTTTGCTTTCGATGAAAACAATGTGGTAATTCCAATCAGCGTCATCGAAGACATTGATCATTTCAAAAAAGATATGTCCGAGACAGGACGAAATGCCCGTCAGACATCAAGGATACTCGATTCTCTTCGCAAGCGCGGATCACTGGTTTCGGGCGTAAAGCTCGAAAACGGAGGACATGTGTTTGTGTACACCTCGATCGAGAAGGGCATGAAACATATGGGGCAGGCGTTTAGGCAAAACAGCCGCGATAACATGGTTCTGGCCGTCGCCCTGGATCTGATGGAAGAAGACAAGGAAAGGAAAACGGTTTTTGTCACCAAGGATATCTATCTGCGAATCAAAGCCGATGCTCTGGGGATTCCGGCGGAGGACTATGAGGCCGAAAAGGTTGATATCGAAGAACTCTACAGCGGCTACTCGGAGATAGTCGTAGAAGATCATATCCTGACACGATTTGAGGCCCAAGGTGCGGTCCAGCTGCCCCAAAAGTTGCTTCCAAATCAGTACATTACCATGATCAGCGCCTCGGATGAAAGTCGGTACTCGCTTGGAAGGTATAGGAGCGAAAACAACGAGGTTACAGCATTACAGATCAACGGAAAGAATGTCCCATTTCGTGTAGACGCCCGCAATGCTGAACAGTCCTTTGCCCTGGATGCGCTTCTGGACGACTCTATAGGGCTGGTTTCTCTTGTAGGAAAGGCCGGTACCGGAAAAACGCTTCTTGCCGTTGCCGCCAGTATCTATAAGACCGTCGATGAGAATGTGTTTAACCGGATTCTCGTCTCCCGCCCAACGCTGCCTATGGGGCAGGATATCGGTTTTCTGCCTGGAACTGTGGAAGAGAAGCTCACTCCCTGGATGTATCCGATTGCCGACAACGTGGAGCTTATCATGCGTGGTGAGTCAAAAAGCGGACGGCAGACGAGGGGTTTTCGCGAACTTGTGGATATGGGAATCCTGGTTATTGAACCCCTTACCTATATCAGGGGCCGATCGATTCATAATCAGTACCTGATCGTGGATGAGGCTCAGAACCTCACACCCCATGAGCTGAAAACGATTATTACCCGTGTGGGTGACGGAACAAAAATCGTGCTTACCGGAGATCCTTATCAAATAGACAATCCGTACATCGATTCATCCAGCAATGGGTTGTCGGTTGTTGTGGAACGCTTCAAGAACCATGCGATTGCCGCTCATGTAACGCTCAAAAGGGGCGAGCGTTCGGTGCTCTCGGAACTTGCTGCCAATCTACTCTAAGGTGGTATCGGAGGATAATTCCGGCGGTTTTTGTTCCCGGGCAGGTTCGGGAGACTGCTCCTGGGGCGAAGGGGGGCTTTCACACTGATCTTCGATGCGTTTGAAAATGGTGGAAGCGGCGTGTTCGATAGCGGCTTTGTCTGCGTGTACGAACCAGTGCATCGCATGTCCCGCAAGTACACGCCCGCCTTTACGGGCAAGTTTTTTTTCCATCTCTCCCAGTGCACGATTCCCGTTCAATACATGTAACGGAAGTCCCATCGTAACAAAAGAGAGACAGAGCCTGTTCTCAAGCGAGTCGTCCTTAATTGTATCCAGATAGGCACTTACGGCGGGGGAGCTGTTAAACGCCCATACGGGCCCGCCGATAAGGAGTATGTCGAATGAAAGTGCGTCGGGGACTTTCCTCAATTCGACTTTGTGCATGCCGGGTTTAATCTTTGTCCTGGCCCGCAGCAGAGAAATATCAACATCATGCCCGGCCTTGCGCAGCTTGTCGGCCACCACCCTTGCCAACAAGATCGTGTGACCCGTCTCTGAATGCACAACAATTCCCACCCGCATCTATCTGGCCTTTCCTCTTAGTATGTATTCTATTATTATCGGATTTCGCAAGTGTAACGTTAGGGGCAAATGCCCGGCACATATATTTTTAGTGCGTCGATCCAATGTCAAAAAAATTTTAGCCCCAAATTTCCCGATAATCAAGCAACCTAACCCCCGATCAATACGCCCGCCTGATTTTTGGTTTCCGGTAGGTGTTAGGCATAAAGCTATACCATTCCTCAAAATGCCCTTCAAGCTCAACGGCCGGTAAAGCCGAAACTACTATATGGGAAACGATTTGGCAATATTCATCACCCCCGGTTTCTTCTCCAAGCGGAACCACCGCGCCCGAAAACCTGTCTTGGGATAGACCGTGAACTCGCAGATTGTCCGCTGTCTGCAGCCAGTATCCGTGAGTATCACGCTCGATGCCCGTAACTATACGAATCTGAGGGGCGCGTCCGTCAAGCATCAGTTCCACCGGTCTTGCCGAGCCGATTCGGTCTGTCTGCAGAGGGGCGAAACTTGCCTTATTCAGAGGAATAGTTATCAGTGCGACAACAACCGGCAGTTGTGACAGGGCGTACACCGATTCATAAGTGCCGGGATTTAGTGTGAAGGTGTATAAATCATGCTGCTCCAGCGCTTCAAACAGGCTTCTGAAAATGATCGTGTTCAACACCGTGTCTTGCGTGTTTGAAGACACCATCTTCATGAGCCTGCTTTGTACATAGGGGCTGGTGGTTTTTCGAAAGGCAGAAACCACTCGATCCAGTATTACGGTAGTCGAGTCCCTTAGAGAATAGACAGCGTGGGCCTGTTGTGCAAACCCCTCACCACGTCCTACGTGCAAGATTTGTTTTTTCGAGGCGCAGGAAAAGAAAATCAGACTTAAAAACAACCAGGTCGCGGGATAAAGAAATCCACGACCCGGTTTAGATTTGAGACCCATAAGACTAATTAAACTATTCTTTGTCATTCATGTTCGTAAGATCGGCGTCGCTTATCACATTCATGGGAGATAACTGACCGATACTAAAACCGTCCACCGGCTCCAGGTTCATCAGGACAGCGCTGTCGCCTACAATCGTGTAGGTCAGGTTGTCGGGATTTAGATACTTCTCGGCAACACGCATCAAGTCCTCCCTCTCAATTGCATAAACCTTTTCGGGATACACCTTGAAATGGTTCTGCTCACGGCCGTAATACTCATTAAATGCGTAGGTTTCGACAATGTCGGCGGGTGAGCGAAACATCGAGGGAAGTCCGTCGATAAGAACCTTCTTGGCGTTTTCTATCTCCTTATCGGTAACCCCTTCTTTCAGAAGGCGTCTGATTTCCTGAAGAGTGTAGGCTATGGCTTTGTTGGTGCTCTGCTGCTTGGTAAAGAAATTGATAAACCAGGTGTCGGGATAGGTGTAATTAGATCCCGCACGAGAATAAATCGAGTATGTCAGGCCTTCATCGGAGCGAATGCGTGTGGCAAGCCGGGATGAAAAACCGCCGCCGCCAAGAATCATGTTCAGCACCGAAACGGGGTAGTAATCCGGATGGGGGCGTGAGAAAATGGGAAGCCCCATGCGTACATAGGCCTGGTTGATATTTTTGTTGACAAAAGTTGCCTTCACTGCCGGAGTATTAGTGATTTCGGGAAATTCAGGAACTTGCTTTGATTCTATTTCATAAGATTCCAGGTATTCGATAATGTTTTTCTTTTCGAAATCACCGGAAGCGGCCACTATCATGTTGGATGGAAATATCACCCGGCTGTGGTATTCGTGAAGGTCTTCCACGGTTATGGAGCTTACGGACTCGATAGTAGCCAGGCGACTGTTTGGCTGTCCCGGGTAGAAAGTCTTCTGATAGGCTGCGGAAAGTACCGGTTCCGGGTTGTCGAATCGGTGTCTGATCTGCTGTATCATTATAGCCTTTTCTTTTTCCAGCTTTTGCGTGTCGAATCTCGGATGTAAAAGCATCTGTTTCAATACAAGCGTGGCGGTATCGGCATACTCGGACAGATAGGAGATTTCAAACTGCATATTGGTTTCTTTCATGGAGAAACCGACACCTATGGCCAGGCGCTCAACCAGCTGATCCAGCGAGTCGGGCGAGAACATTTGGGTGCCGCCCGTGCGCAGCAATCTTGTATACAAGTCCCCCAACCCCTCCTTGCCTTGCGGATCCAGGAGAGAGCCGGTTTTAATGTATCCGTCTATTCGAGCGTATGGAAGTTCATGATCCTCGGCGATATAGGTTACCATCCCGCTCGACAGCTCCTGGCGATAAGGCGCACCCATGGGAATCTCCCAGTCGAGAGTGGGGAAGTCGAGTTGGGACGGATGTTTGGGGATGTCGGCCGAACGATTGTCCTGAGTGTCCGCCGAGGCGGTGGTTTCGGAAACTGCAACAGTGTCGCTCCTCACCTCTTTATCGCTTGATTGCCCTGTCTGGGGTGAGCGTTGGTAAATCGAGGACGTACAGTTGGCCAAGGATGCCAGAATCACTCCAGCTAAAATCATGTTGGCGGCTATTTTCATATACTAGGTCCTTTATGCTTTTTGTAAATTCATCTAAATTCCTTGCCCGGCTCAAATGGTTCAGGCTGATCTCTATTTGCTAATCCCCTTCAAGGCATCCTTTGCAGATCGATCGTAATCAGTATCTTTTTCCTGCAGGCCATAACCGGGGCGAAAAGGAAAACTCTCTTTATTTGGATTGCGCCGCTGTAAGTATACCGATTGTCTTTAATGACGGATTAAAGTATGTCTTAACCGTTTGCGGAATTTGCTCCGATTTGACTTCAGCGATCTTCTCGGGATACTTAAGCATATCTTTCCAACTGCCCAGACGCTCAAACCAGGCCAGCTGATCCGACAGCCCTTCGAGGCTCTCGAGTCGTGTTACAAACGATTTCTTTATCGAATTGCGGATCCGCTGCATCTCAAGCTCCGAGGGCGGATTATCTATCACATTCTGTATCTCTTCGAGAATGATCTCTTCAACCAGCTTCGGATCCACTCCTTTTTTGAGTGTCGCATAAAGATGAAAGAACCCGTCGTGAAGGCGGTATGCATTACCCGCGCCTGCATCGGTACACAAGCCTTCCTCGGTGACAAGCCGCTGATACAGGCGTCCGCTTCTGCCGTTGAAGATACCCTCCACAACATCCAGGCGGTACAAGTCCTCATGCGGATAGCCCGGGGTATGGAAAAGCATATCCACCCGCGGCTGGGCGTTGTCATGCACCATGAAACGCGTCTCTCCAATTGGCTTAGGTTCGCGGGTCACGACTTCATCTTTTGGATTTTCGCTTCGGGGAATCGAGCCGAAGTATTTCTCTATATCCTTAACAGCCTGCGACGGATTGATTTTACCTACCAGTACAATCACCGCGTTGTCGGGTGTGTAGTAACGGTTTATGTGGTTTTTCATCTTTTCACGGGTATAAGCCTGAATATCGCTCATCCAGCCGATCGTCGGAATCCGATATGGGTGTGCCGTGTAAAACTGAGCGAAAAGCCTCTCCCAGTAGCGGTTCAGCGGCTTATTATCGTATCTCATTCTTCGTTCTTCGGCAACTACATCCCGTTCGCTGTAAAACTCCCTTAGCACCGGATTGGCCATCCGGTCGGATTCTATCCAGTAGAAAAGATCGATCTTATTGGCCGGAAGGGTTACAATATAGGCGGTCATATCGTCGCCGGTCCAGGCGTTAAGATGCGTACCGCCGTTATTCATGTATAATTCCCAGATTTCATCTTTTTTAATATATTGTCGCTGTTGGTTTAGAAGCTCACTTATCTGTGAGCGATAGTAGGCAACCAGCGAATCGGCATCGGGGGGCTTGGGTTGGCTCTGACGGACTCTCTCCATGAGATTTCCCAGCGAGTCTATCTTATTCATGATCGGAATCTCGGCCTCATAGTCTGTTGTTCCAAGCGTCTTTGTCCCTTTGAACATCATGTGCTCATACATATGAGAAAGCCCCGATGTCCCGGGCCCCTCGTACATCGAGCCCACGAAATAGTACAGGCGGCTTGATACTACGGCGACGTTTGTATCCGGAACCACTATGATCTTAAGGCCGTTGTCCAGGCTGTCATAGTGTACGGCTACATTCATTTCAAATGCGTGACTTGATGAAAAGCCGGCAATGACTATCAGGCTTAGAAAGCTAAGTGCATGTCTCATAAAAAAATCGCTATCATAAAGGTTTATTAATAAATGATCCAATTTGAGAGAATACGATCAGAGTGCCTCTGTGTTTAATCGCGTTTCTTCAGAAAAATAGTAGATGGGTTGAGATAAGGGCTGGAAGTTTCAAGTAATTGCTCATGCTGCCTTTGCATACCGCCATGCAATTAATCATATTTGTTGATCTTCAAAAACTGTTCCTAAAATCAATATCCCAATGGAGACAAGATGGAAAAGCGAATAGAGCGAGCATTGATAAGTGTCTCGAACAAAGAGGGCGTCGTGGAATTTGGTAGAAGAATTTCGGGGGCGGGAATCGAGATCCTCTCCACCGGCGGCACCGCACGTCTTCTTGCACAGGAGAATGTAGCCGTTCGTTCGGTTGATTCATATACCGGATTTCCTGAAATCATAGACGGGCGGGTCAAAACGCTCCATCCAAAGGTCCACGGCGGTATCCTTGCCGTGCGGGATAATGAAAAACACCGCGGCCAGATGGAGCAAAACGGTATCAGTTCCATCGATTTGGTCGTAGTAAACCTCTACCCGTTCCAGCAGACTGTCGCAAAACCGGATGTTTCTATCGAAGACGCGATTGAGAATATCGACATCGGTGGACCGACTATGGTTAGAAGTTCGGCGAAGAATCATAAATATGTAGCGATCGTGGTAGATCCGAGCGACTACGAGGGTATCGCAAAGGAAATCGAGACGGACGGGTTTGTTTCTTTGCAGACACGAAAGAGACTGGCCGTGAAGGCATTCAAGCATACTGCGGAGTATGATACCGCGATCCATGCCTATCTTTCGACTGTCTACGAGTGAACCTGTCCCGTTTAAAGCAGGGTTTTTTAGGGGCTTGAGCCCGAGGCGCGGGTCCGATGTTTTTAATTGTGAGAATATATGAGTGAGAGAGTTGCTGTAATAGGAGCCGGTTTGGCCGGCAGTGAAGCTGCCCTGGTGTTGGGACGAATGGGTATCAGGGTTAGTTTGTATGAAATGCGCCCGGTAAACCGCACGCCGGCCCACAAGACGGATTTACCGGCCGAGCTGGTATGTTCCAATTCGATGAAATCAATGGAGCTGCCATCGGCGCACGGATTACTTAAAAAGGAGCTCGAGGCGCTGAAAAGCCCGCTTCTTCAGACCGCCCTTGGCTGTCGAATCCCCGCGGGATCTGCCCTTGCTGTGGATCGAAAGGTTTTCTCCGAGACTGTTTTAAAACAAATAGAACAGTGCGAAAATGTCGAGCTGATCCGCAAGGAGATGAGCGCACCTCCCGAAGACCATGCGTTTTGTATCATAGCCGCAGGCCCTCTGGTTTCGCAGCCTCTTGCCGACTGGCTTGCACAGGCCGCATCCTCTGAGGCTCTAAGCTTCTATGATGCGATCGCCCCCATTGTTTCCCTGGATTCGATCGATACGAATACCGCTTTCTTTGCCGCGCGCTGGGAAGAAGACAGTACCGATTATCTTAACTGCCCTTTCAATGAAGAAGAGTATCGGCGCTTCTACGACGCGCTTATGGAAGCCGATCAGGTTAAGGCGAGGGAATTTGAGAACCGTAGATTTTTCGAAGCCTGCCTTCCGGTAGAGGTTGTGGCGCAAAGGGGATATGATGCGCTTCGGTTTGGTACTCTTCGTCCGGTCGGATTGACCGACCCGCGCACAGGCAAACGTCCCTTTGCCGTATGTCAGCTTCGACGGGAAACTGCTTCGGGCGAGAGCTGGGGGCTGGTCGGGTTTCAGACCCGGCTCAATATCGCGGAACAGAAACGCGTATTTTCGCTTATTCCGGGATTGGAGAGGGCTGAGTATTTACGATTCGGAAGTATTCACCGTAATACCTACATACATTCGCCCCTGGTCGTAAAAAACGACCTTTCAATTCGCTCCTTCGATACTTGTTACCTTGCCGGTCAATTGTCTGGAAATGAAGGCTATACGGAGAGTGTAGCCACGGGGCACCTGGCGGCTCGGTTCCTGGCGGGGCGGATTGCCGGAAAAGTCGTTGATGTACCGCCTTCAACCACTGCCCTGGGTGCTTTGCTCGAGTATGTAACATCATCAGATCAAAAGCCGTTTGTTCCCAGCAATATCAACTTCGGGCTCCTGAAACCTCTGGAGACCAGTGGACGAAAGAAAATCAGGAAAGCGCAAAAAAAGGAAATGCTGTGTAAGCGGGCGCTGGAAGATATTGGTCAGTGGAAAGAAAAACTTCATGATTAACAAGGAATATGGTACAAACTACTTGAAATAATGTAATTTACACATAAGCCCAATCAGCTTTTAAGTAGTCTGTTGGTAGGTTTTAGATAGAGTGTATAGTAAGAAAGGCAGAGTATGGACATCCCAGTAGTTGCAATGATTCTTCGATCCGGCTGGATAGCACGAATTATTCTTATGCTTCTTGCGTTTTTCTCCGTGGTCACCTGGGCAATCATTTTTAATCGACTTTTTTATCTGAGTAGAATAAAAAAATTGAATCGTCGTTTCCGTTCACGCTTTGATTCGGCGCAATCCATTAAAGACCTGGAGAAGCTTGACAGGAAACTGGGCGGCTGTCCTCTGGGGCAGATTGGTATGCTCTCGGTAAAGGAGTATCGTCGTATTTTGTCTGATGCCAGAAGTCACAGTGCCGTGAAGGACTGGTCTTTTTATCTTCAAAACCAGTTTCACATGGCCTCCGAGCATCTGTCGTCGGCTGCAACCGCAATCGGTTCACGACTGGATCAGGGCGTGTTTCTGTTGGCTATCGTGGGAAGTATAGCACCTTTTCTGGGACTGCTCGGAACGGTTTGGGGAATAATGAATTCCTTTTATCAGATAGGTAACCAGGGTTCGGCCAGCTTACCGGTTGTCGCACCGGGTATAGCCGAGGCTCTGATCACCACAATCATTGGACTTGCGGTAGCTATTCCCGCCGTTTTCTTCTACAACATATTCGTACACCGTGCGGGACGGGTGGAAGATGAGATGGATGAGTTTGGTGATCAGGCTCTTTTACGTCTGAAACGCGAGATATTCTCCCTGCTTTACGGACAGAAACCCACTGCCGGAGCATGAAACACGAGGCTGGTAGATGAAAAACAGAAAAAGAAGACGCCGTAAGATAGTCAGCGAGCTGAACATTACCAATCTGGTGGATGTTACCTTCGCTCTTCTGATAATATTTATGATAACCGCACCCATGATGACGCAGGGGGTGCAGGTGGATTTGCCAAACAGTGAAGCCGAAAACGTTGAAGTCACCGAGGCCATACAGGTATCGGTCAACAAGCGTCACGAAATATTTATTGACGACCAACGAATTAGCTTGTTGGAATTTCGCAGGCGTTTTAGAGAGACGTTTGCGGGAAGGAGCGATGTGCCGGTTTTTATCAACGCGGATAAGAAGGTTCCATACGGGCTTGTTATGCGATTAATATCGGAAATACAGAATGCCGGTGTTGTGAAGCTTGGATTTCTTACGGTTCCGCTGGAGGAAAAAGGGTAAGCACGGATGAGCGGTGGTGCCGGATTGTACATGCATAAACAGAGTAACGGATCCTTTCTGCCGGTTATCGTGTTTTCGATTGCCTTTCACGTGTTTGTGTTGCTGGTGGTACCGCTGACCGTTCATATGTTCTGGAAGCCTAAGGAGTTTACCCGTCCCAAGACGTTTCAGCTGGTTCAGCCCAATATACCAAAAGCGGCACCGAAGCCTCCGCCGCAAGTGGAAAAGGCCCCTGAGCCGGAACCGGCCGCCAGACCCGAACCCAAACCCGAATCAAAGCCTGTTCCCAAGAAAGAACCTAAACCGGTTGAAAAACCCAAACCGGAAGCTTCTAAACCGCAACCAAAGCCCGAACCTGAACCGCCGCAGGAGGATCTCAGTGAGCTGTCGGAGTTATTGGGCGGACTACCGGTTCCGGCCGCAGAGCTTAGTATGGGGGCGGATTTTAAGTATGGATGGTATATCAATGCAATGAGGAATAAAATCGAGCGTAACTGGAACCCGTCCGTGCAAAACCCCGACCTTTCGGTGGTCGTGCAATACGTTGTGATGATAAATGGAACGATTGGAGAGGTTACGGTGAAACGCTCTTCGGGCAGCGCATCGTTGGATAATATGGCAGTGCGTGCCGTTAAGCTGGCCGCTCCCTTTGGGAAGCTGCCGCCGGGTTTTTCCGAAAACCAGCTACAAGTAGAGTGTACACTCAGGCCAACCAGGAGATAAACCGATCATGAGAAAGTACTTGTTCTTACCGCTACTTTTGTTGTGTCTGCAACAGTCGTATGCTGAGAAGATAGACCTCGAGGCATATGCCAGCGGCTTTGACAGCATACCAATAGCCGTATTGGATTTCAGACCGCAAAACGGAGTCGCGGTTACCGACAATAAACCCTGGGAGATTATCGCGGCGGATCTTGGTTTCAGCGGCCGATTCATGGTTAAGCGTGTAGAGAAAGTTGACAGTGCCTTTTTTGCCGAAAACAATATCGGGTTGTTTATAGACGGTGAGTATACCGCAAACGGCAATGATGTAACGCTTGACTGCTATCTGCACGATGCTGCCACCATGGATCTTCTGGTGGGCAAAAAATATCGCGGAAAGAAACAGTACCTGCGCAGCATGGCTCATCGCTACTCAAACGAAATTTATGAGCTGCTGTTGGCCGAACCAGGAATTTTTGAGACAAAGCTCTTGTATGTAACGGATGAGAGTTCGAAGAAAAATCTCTCAATAATGGATTATGACGGCCATAACGGCAAGATGCTTACCAATACAAACAGCGTTAATATCTTTCCGGCATTCATGGATTCCAACGCTATCGTCTGGACGGGTTTCTTCAGGGGTAAGCCCGATCTTTACAAGGGTTCCATCTCAAGCGGTAAATTCGACATATTTGTATACAGCCGTTTTGTCGACACGTCACCATCCATGTCCACCATAACCGACAAAGTCGCGTATTCATCATCACGAAATGGAAACATGGACATATACACCTGCAATAAGGACGGAAGCGATAAGAAAAGGCTGACATTCAACCGCGGCATAGATACTTCCCCCACCTGGTCTCCCAACGGATATCAGATAGCCTTCACATCCGATCGCTCCGGGCAGCCCCAGATTTATGTCATGGACAGCGAGGGTACCGATTCCAGAAGATTAACCTTTGACGGATCTTATCAGGATTCACCGGCGTGGTCTCCAAAGGGGGACAAGATCGCCTACAGTTCTTTGCATAAAGGCAAATTTGACATATGGTTAATAGAATCGGACGGATCAAAAGCACATGCTGTTACCTCCATTCCCGGCAACAATGAATATCCGACATGGTCGCCCGACGGCGCTCATATCGCTTTTGTCAATACTCGGGGAGGGAAAAGCAATATTTATACTGTAAATGTATTAAGAGGTGATATAAAACAAATAACATTCAGCGGAAACGCGAAGATGCCTGACTGGTCACAGTTTTAACAAAGGGGAAAGTACACATGCTGTTGAGAAGTAAAGCAATCTTGATTCTAGCCGCGCTGGCGGCAATGACCGCATTTGTCGGATGTAATAAAAAGACAACGAGAATAGAGCCGCAACCCGAACCGCAGGTCGAGGAGGTAGATACTACATTTACCGAGCCGGAACCGCTCGAGGAGATCGATACATCGGATGAAGTTTCCTTTAACGAAGCCGATTTGGACGCGCAGAGAGAGAAGGAAGTTCGGGAGAATCTGAAAACAGTGTATTTTGAATACAACAGCTTCAGTTTGTCTCCTGATATGATTGAGCAGCTTGGTGTCGCGGCACAATACCTTATGAATAACAGAAACATGAGAGTGCTTCTGGAAGGTCACTGTGATGAAAGAGGTTCGGCCGAGTACAATATGGGTCTTGGTGAGAACAGAGCGCGCGCGGTCAAAGATTTTATGGTAAACTACGGAGTGCAGTCACTGCAGGTTGAGATCACCTCATGGGGTAAGGAAAAACTTGTAGTTAACGGCTGTAACGAGGAGACATGCCACGGAAAGAATCGACGAGTCGAGTTTACGGTACTTGGTAATTAATAAGCAAAGAGGGGAGGAGTGCGTGAGGAAAACACTGCTTTTGGGCGGTTTAGCCGCATCGCTGGTTTTACAGAACGGTTGTGCTCATTTAACGGTGCTGCGCACTGAGGAATTACGCCGGGTTCAGGCACATGTGGATTCTCTCAACACGCAAATCAGCGGCATGCAGAAGGAAATGCTGGAGGAGCAAAAGCAGCAGAGCGAGATGATTCGTCTGATGAGGGCCGATCAACAGGTACGCTTCGGAGAGATCGAGCGAACCATAGCGGCTCTTTCAGGAAATATTTCCGAAAGCCAGCAGAGGTTAAACAAAATCGATGAGAAGACCCAGGCTATAAAGCAGAGATGGGAAGAGAAAGCTCTCGCGGACTCCCTTACAAAGGCACAACGTGAAGCGGAGATTGAAAACCTTTTTGAGATTGCATATGGCGATTTTATGGCCGGGCGATATGATGTAGCACTAAACGGTTTCAGGGATCTTATTGAGCAGTTTCCCGAATCCAAGCGGGCAAGTGAGGCCGCGTATTGGACCGCTGAAACCTACTACGTACAGAAACTACACACCGAGGCGGAAAAGAGCTACATGCAGTACATAAAGAATTACTCCGACGGAAACAAGTTGTGTGCGGCTCTGTTCAAACTTGGACTCGTGTACGAGGCTCAGCAGAAGGACCAATCGCGCAAAATGGTATGGGATAATCTGATTTCAAAATGCCCGGATTCAGAAGAAGCCCTTGCTGCACAGGAACGAATGAAAAACACCCGACAGTAAGTCGGCTGCGGTAGAGACGCACAGCCGTGCGTTTTTACCGTTTTTTCCTACCCTACCTGTGATTCTACCATTGTCCGGCGCCGTTGGCTCTGCGGTGTGTTTAGTTTGACGGATTATTAATCCGGGCCCCAAGATCATCACCGTTCTTACTTCTGTTAAGTGCCGGTGAATCCTTTTGAAGCGAAAAATTTATAGTCCTTTTTTTCGGCGCAAAGAAGAGTGGATCGAATGAGAAGTTTTCCCGGGGAATCTCGAATGCTCTGCCGAAGTTATCATAGAGTACATTGTGGCTCATCGAAACCAGCTCGGGATTTTCCACGCAGCTTATCGGGTTGGCTCTGTTTTTTGCGATGATATTGTTTTGTATGCGCAACGGTACGGAAGAATTTAAGAGTATGCCGTTGTTTAGATTGAATGCAATCGTATTGTGGGCTATTGTAGAGGCTCCGCCAACTATATCAAAAGCCTGTATTCCCGAACCGCCGTTGAAAACTATCACGCAATCTTCGATGACGGGAAGACTTCCGGCGCATAGTATACCCGAACCCCTGTTTTTGTAAATCCGGCATTCCTTAATCTTAGCGCCTACGCTTCTTGTAAAGACGCCGGTTACTCCTCGGGTGATATCGAAACCCAAGATCGTGCCGGTTCCGGAAATCGCTACCGTGTTTCCTCTTCCATTACCTTTAAGTACCGCCGCGAAACGTTCTTGGCTGATAAGGGTAACCCCGTTATTTATCACGATTTGCTCGCGATACTCTCCAGGCAGTACATATACCGTATCCCCCTCACGCGCCTTCATCAGGGCGTGGGTTATTGTTCTATACTCCTGAGAGGGGACCGTAAAATTTTCGGCGAGACAAATACTACATGCAGCGGCAATAAAAACTGTCCAGAGAGCATATATTAGTGAAATCATGTTTATACTCCATTGTGATGAATAAGTGAGAAAAAGCCTTGCCACGTTGATGTGGCAAGGCAAATCGAAGTTGGTGAGAGATCAACACCGGAGAGTAGTCTCTTTTAGGCGAAGCAGGCTGTTTTTACTCTTCCGAGGTTTCTTCCTCGAGAGCCTCAAGCTCTTCCTGAAGCTTCTTCATTTCTTCGTCAAGCTCTTCGGATTCTTCCCCAATCTGGTGCATCTGACTGTCGGTGGCTTCCGATCCAGAAAGTTCCTGAGCCTTAGCCAGAGCGTAATCTACATCTTCACGTATTTTGCTGATATTTCGAGAAAAGAAAGTTCGACGCTCAAACGAGTCAAGAAAGGAAAGCTGCTCGTCGATATTCTTTTCGACTGTCTGCTGAATAGAGCGCAGACTGTCTATCGAACTGAGTACCATCGAGTTTTGTCTGGTTAACGCCAGCTCATGAGAACGAGAGGCTACCTGCTCGTAACGGCCACGTGCGCTTTCATAGGCCGAAACGGCGTTTGATTTCTCGGACTCGGACGGAGCCGACATTCCGGCAAGCTGAGAGGAAATTGGTGCAAGCACATTTACCGCTTGATCGTATTTTTTCTGTACCATGTGACAGTATCCCTGAAGCAGTGCGGCCTCAGCTTGAAGTACAGGGTCTTTGGTAAGGCTGCTAAGTTCGTTTGCCGAACTCATGCAGTCGTTCCACTGCTGCGCTTTCATGGCGGTCCAGGCTAATCCCAGAACGGCTTCCGGATAGTAGGTACTGTTTTTTTCAACTTTTCGCAAAGCGGTTACAGCCTTGGAAAGAGAACGCTCCTGCCCACCAAGCCCGTCAAAGAAGTAATAACCGATAAGCAGATACGATCTGTTTACGATTTCTTTCTCCGCGTCTGTCTTAGGAATGACCTGAAGGCAGTTTTCAAGTGCTCCCAGAGCATTTTCCGAGTTGTCGGTAAGCGCATAGGCGACAGCCAGGGAATGCTGAGCAAAAAGAAATTCCGGGTGATTGGACGGTATCATATCGAAAAGTTGAATCGCCTTATCGTAATTGCCGTCCTTGAGATGAGTTTCAGCCATTAGATAGTAGGCGTGAAACTTAAGAGAGTCGGGAACATTGGGCGAATTCAGACGCGAGAACTGATTGCTGATCTCGGAGCTGTTTCCGTTACGATACTCTATTCTCATGATTCCAAGGTCGGAGTATGGCACCACAACGCTCTTGGAATAGGCACTCTTGGTTTTGTTATATGTCTTTTCGGCGGATTCACGCATGTCAAGCTCTTCATGACACAGACCCATGTAGTAGTTAACCCAGTCATTCTTGAAGAAATCGGGGTATTCAACAATTATACGGCCGAAAACATAATAAGCATCCCAGTACTTTTCCTGCTGAAGGAGAGTAAGGGCCTTGTTATACAGTTCGTTTGGCTGTATGCTGGAGAGATTGGCCATTTTGCGGGCATAGATCTCTTCACGATGTTTTCCGACATCGCCGCGAAGATATACAGTATGAGAGTTTGACTTGTCTCCGTCCAGAACGGACATATACTGATACAGTACATGAAAATCACGACCGTTGTTGATTGTAGGTACATTTACACCTCCGCTAAATCCCCAGTGATCGGAACCTGCCTGAAAATATGCGGAAAGAACACGCAAAACCCAGAAACCGACGCGCCCGTTGATATCCATTTCGACTTTCTTGGCAGCATTTTCAAAAGAACCGTCCTGAAGACGTTTCTGGAAATCGGTACCCTGGGCCATCCAGTCTTTGATGTCTACATCGAGGCCGGCCTCGATGCGTCTTTCCCAGAAACGACCAAGCCAGGAAAGCTTCATGTTGGCAGCGTAGTCAAGAGGTGCCACAATATTCTGAATGGCCACACCGGCAATGTGGTCACCGATAAGTGGATGCCTGAAAAGACGATAAGAAATACCGAGGTCGATTCCTATTCCGGTTTTCGGTGTACCGAAACCGGTATGGTACGCCAGGTTGACATTTGCACCAACGGAAAGCTTTTTCCATGGGTTGATGGCATAACTGAACATCAAGAAATGATTCTGATCGTTCAAAAGACTGTCCAATTCGCGATTGGGAACAATGTTGCCATTTTCCCATTTGGTTGCTTCGATATCGTCGGCTCCAAGTCCAAGCCAGGTAAATCCTGCAGACTGATAGAGACCGATGGGCATTGTAGCTCCAAGTTCCCAAAGCTTGAAAGTGTTGCCAAGCGTCATGCTGAAAGCGCCGCGAAACGTCGTATAATTTTCTTCCGTTAACAGCGAGGGATTCTGAGCGGCAGAGTGTCCGGACAACAGATCACGCCATCTTTGAGTAACAACATATTCTCCGGGAAGTCCGTCCGGAAGGGCAGAAAACAGTACTCCTGCCAAGACCACGAAAAACAGTAGTCTATGACAAAATCGTCTTGGTTTGGTAAGCATAATCATTATTCCTTAATGTGCTAAAAACGGTGAAAAAGTCTTAGTGTACACGGGTTCCCAGGTTTTCGTTGTCCGAGCCCTTTGCCTTACAGCAAAGCTTTGGATCGGGTCTGAAATTGAGATTGGTCCGTGGAGCTAAAAACGCAGGGTCAAAAGAGTAGTTGCCGTCCGGAATCTTACCCCAATTCACCAGGTTACGGTAAAAATTGTTTTTGGAAATTTCCGACTGTTTAGCATCATCGGACAACTTCAAGCCGAAGCGTTCATTAAAGGCGATAACATTGTTTTCGATTATTATGTTACTCTTACCCCCCATGGCGATACCGTGATTGCCGTTATAGGAGATCGTATTATGATTAATTGCCGCCACAGTCGACCTGACATCCCATCCCTGAATACCGGAGGAGCGGTTGAAGGCGATAATGTTGTCCTGAATAACAGGAAGGTGACGAACACAGATGATACCGGTTTGCCAGTTGTTAACCACCCTGCATTTCTCAATATGATTGTCTCCGCCATTTGAGAATATGCCGATCGTACCGTTGCGAACGACAAAACCGCTGATAGAGCAGCTTTTTCCCATTGTAACGACCGTTCCGCGGCCGCCTCCGTCAATAGTTGCGGCAAAAGGCGTAATCGAAACCAGTGCTATACCGGCTTTGATAAACACCTGCTCGTTGTATACTCCTTGAGAAACACGCACCGTGTCACCGGCCTTTGCCTTAATCATGGCCATGCTAATGGTCTCATTCCCCGGTGAAGGGACATGTATTACGTCGGCTAAGAGCATCAACGGGCTCATAACAGCTGCAAGAACAAACGCACGGAATAAACGTCCGTTCTTTACATTTGTCGCGATCATTCTGGTCATCATGTAAAACTCCATGGTTTATAATTGGCGTTAATCAGATAGGCGAGCACCAAGATCTTTATTGTCACTTCCCATATTTCTGCATCGAGAATCTTTTTTCAGGGTAAAATCAAAATTTTTCGGGGCATTGAATTGTGGATCGAATGCGAAATTATCGCTCGGAAGTACTTCCACAATTTCAGTATTCCCAAAAAAGCTGTTTCTCTTTAAAAGTGCCTTTACGGTGGGTTCTGCTTTAAGGCTTATTCTTTCGTTAAAAGCAATGATATTGTTTTCGATCACAATATCGGAATTTCCCCCCACCGAAATACCGTTATTGCTGTTATAGCTGATCGTATTATGATTTATGGTAGCCGCGGTAGAACGCACATCCCAACCCTGAATACCTGACCCATGATTATACACGATAAGGTTATCCTCTACCTGAGGAAGATGGCCTACCGCCAGAATACCAGTTTGTTTGTTTCCGTGAATCAGGCATTGTTTGATTCGATTCCCCTGTGCATCGGAGTATACCCCGATAGTTCCCCCAGTTATCTCAAAACCAAAAAGCAGTCCATGATTGCCCATCGTGACTACTTTTTCTCGTCCTCTTCCGTCAATAACGGATTTTAGCGGCGATTTGGCAATTAATGCTACCCCCGGTGTGATGAAAACATGCTCATTATACACGCCTTCTTCCACTAAAACCGTATCTCCGCGTTTGACCTTAACCATCGCTTCGGAAATACTGCCGGCTTCTTTGGACGGAACGGTTAAAGAACGTGCATCGGCAAACATTGGCGTCAGCAAAATCATTAGTAGCCAAAAAACATTTAAAGGTTTTGTCCGCCTGGAGATGTTCACGAATGCTTAGCTCCAATAAATTCTAATTATGCGGTTAAATTCCGCTCAAAGAGATTATTCATGAGATGTTATCCGCAAGAAAAACTCGCGATTGTTTGTCTGACCGTGAAAAATTTCAATATCTAAAATTAACACATTCAATGTTCAAAAAACAATAGATCTTTCCATTTTGTAGTAAAATAGATTTTGAAGGTGCGAAAAAGGGTGATATTTTAGCCTGTTAACCTGCTAAAAGGCAACGGGCGACGGTAGATTACATGTTTGAACCACGAATATCTGATCTTTGCCGCAAGACTTAGAACGTTAAGGATGTCCGCAACGGCCGTAAATGAGGGATCGAAGTAGCAGTTTATATGACAGTTGTCGCAAAAGGAATACCTGCCCTGATTGTCGAGTGCTTTGGTTCGAATATCTTGCGACAAGATACTTGAAAGATCGGGGTGTATTGGCGTCTCGAACCGGTTGTGGTGGAAGCAGGGCAGAGCCAGGTGGTTGTCGGGAAGGATCACTATCGTGCTGCTTACAGCCCTGCATCTGGGCGATTTTGTGTCGTTGCCGCCTCTTTGCCTGAGTTTTAGATGAGCACGGTTAAGATACACACCGTGCATTCGTGAATATTTTTTTGCCCAAGCGTGAGTGTCGGGTGAACATTCGTCCCGACCGTTGAGGCTGAAAACCGGATCAAGGATCGCAATGAGTCTGTTTTTGCGAGCAATATTCGCTACGATCGGAAAATCGTGGATATTATCGTTTGTATAGGTAAATAAAAGATCGGGATACATACCCAGGGAAAGCGCATACGCTATACTCTCAATCACCGCATCAAATGACTTGACTCCTCGAATCGTGTCGTGAACTTCGGCCGAACCGCCGTCAATACTGAAGTGAAGCAGGTCAATTAGTCCTTTAAGCTCCCGGCCACGCTTTTTGAACAAGAGACAGTTGGTCGTTACGGAGGTGATAAACCCGATTTCGCGCGCCTTTGAAAGAAACCGGGGAAGGTCGGGATGAAGCAGCGGTTCGCCGCCGGTAAAATCCACAAATCTGCATCCCGCCGCTCTTGCGTCCTTGAGGTTTCGGAAAACCTCGACGATATCGGCGTCTCGTTTGGGCTGCTGAGTCCAGATGTCGCAGAAGCTGCATCTGGCGTTACAGCGGTTGGTGATATAGTAGTGAAGCAGAAGTGGTTTCATGCGGACTGAAGTTTCTCACCTTTCCAACGGATTTTTCGCTGAAACAGCGTTCCGATTCCAAGGACAATGCTCTCTAAAACCATAATGCAGTAGTAGAGCGGAAAAATCAGAGCCTGCCCAATCGTACCGGTCTTTGAAAAAGAAAAGAGGGTGAACAGCCATAGAAGCACGGCATTTATTATAGACAAGTACACGACCGGGATAGTTCCGAATCCTGTTAAAGCCGCCAAAAAAAGGGCGTTCTGCAGGGCAAGAGCACTCATCACCGCCACCAGCAGCTTCGAACCTTTCATTCCCCCCACAGCCCACCTTCTGGCCTGCTCGTAAAATGAGCCAACAGTCGGTTCAGGATGAGTGTAAACCGTGGGCAGGAAAGGTTCTGTGGGTACCGCCTCTACCCCCAGCGTGCAAACCCTTTGCATAAGCCGGCGATCCTCGACGATAGAATAACCCAGTCCGGGCTGTCCTCCCGTCATGTGATAAAGCTTTTTGGACATACAGATGTTGTTACCCATGCAGGAGCCGGTTATCCCCGCGTGGGAAAACGCATACGCCGTGCAAAAAAGAAAGCGAAGCTGAAAGCTCTGAAAAGAGGCAAACAGGTTCTTTTTGCTTGCCGAAATTGCCGTGTGTCCATAGATAAACCGGGCGCCGCTTCTGATACGGGTTGAAAATGTGCTCAGCCACTCAGGGCTAAGGTGTACGTCCGCATCGGTGAACGCCAGCCAGTCATGGGTGGCGTGGCTGATTGCGGTTTCCAGCGCCTGTTGTTTTCCGGTCAGGCGTATGCTTGCGTCATATGCACTATCCACGACCAAAAAAGGAGCCCGGGAGTGAGTGCTCATGAACTTCTTTATAACCGCGACAGAATTGTCTGTGGATCTGTCATTCACAAGAACCGCATTCCAGCACCCCTCGTAGTTCTGAATCAGAAGAGAAGAAAGAAAGGCATCGAGGTTTGGTTCCTCGTTGCGAAAAGGAACTATCACGGTCATGGACGGCAGCTCCTTTGAAAAACAGCGGTCTTTTTGATGCTTTGGTTTAAATAATGCAGCGGTCAGAAAAGAGATGAATGTACCTAAGAAGATTAAAGGAAGGACAAGCGCAAAATTGACCAGGTACATCACTTCTATTTCTTTTCACCTTTCAACAAATCGGATCATATCAGTCTCATCCCATGCCTTGAGCCAAAATATCAATATAATAAAAGATAAAAAGCTGCCGACTTCCATTCCGATAAGAAGATAAAACATTATCCGACGGGTTCAAGTAATTTAAGCCCGAAAAAGGTGAGTATCCGTTGCCCGGGAATTGTTCCGATAGATATTTGCAGTAGGAGTAGCAGCTTAATTTCGGACGGTACTGATTAGAGGAACAATGAGAGCTTTGAATTGAACGAGCACTTCGAAGATCGCATCGATAGCAATGGCGGAATCATCCGCTCGGGGATGATTCCGCATACAGGAGCCTCCGGTCTGATTTCTGGCACTATTCAGAATACCGTTATACCCGCCGTATAAACAAGCTCACCGGTCCCGTCGTCGAAGTCGGTTGTCCCGCGATGTTCCCACCCTCCTCCTATACCGCCGAATATACCTAACCAGTCGGTAAGATCCACACCGGCAAGCAGGCGCGCCTGATAGCTTCTATAGATGTTTTCTTCATCGAAATCTGAATCGGTACGCTCGAAAAGTATCTGATTTCCGATATCGGCGCCTATATAAAAGCGTCCTAAAGGCACCTGATAACCGTAATGCCAGCTGAATGATGCGTATTCCTCGTTTTCGTTTCGGATATCGTATCCACCCGCGGAGACTATGGAGTAGAAATTGTTGACGATAAATTTCGCTCCGGCGTTTACCAGCGAGGGAGTCGAGGTATAAACGATTCCTTTTATATCACCATTTCCGGCGATGTTTAACAATCCTATCGGAACACCGTTTATCTGCTCCGCGATATTGATAAGCCCGATCTGCAATCCATTCATCGTATCGGCGATATTAGCAAAGCCGATCGGAAGACCATGCATGTTATCCGATATGTTCAGAAATCCATAACGTAAACCGACGAAATCCTCGGCCAAATTGATAAAACCATATTGTGTTCCGGTCAGGCTTTTGCGCGCGATGTTTATAAAACCAAACTGGCCGCCGTTGATGTTGCCTGTGGTATAACTGACTATGCCGGCGCCCTGAATTCCGTTCAATTCGCCTTTAATCGTACTTAAGATACCCGCCGCCTGTATTCCGCTAACCGAACCGGCGGTGAAACTTGCTATTCCCGAAGCCTGAAGACCTCTCAACGAGCCGCCGGCTCTTCCGACGATTCCCGCTCCCTGTATTCCATGGACACTGTCACTCGTGTAGCTATATATCCCGGCTCCCTGTGATCCGTTTAAGCTTCCGTTAATTGAGCTGACTATTCCTGAACCCTGCAAGCCTTGCACCGACCCGTCTACGCGTGAATAAACGTAGGTGCCCTGGTAGCCGTGAAGCTCCTCGGTTATTCTGGATGCTATGAGGGTAAGGTCCGCTCCTTTTACAACGTTTAAACGACTGTAAAAGAGACCAAAGTTAAACGAGGTCGTATCCTGTTGACCGTTGGCAACAATCGGATACCAGAAAGAAAGGGACGTTGAATTGGAATCTTGCGCCGGTATGGAAAATGCAATTCCTGATGCCAGGAAAAAGAAAAGTAAAAAGAGCATAGAATATCCTCCTGAATTGGACTGGGAAAAATGTTGAGTCTGATATAATGCAAGTAGTATGCCTTTTCCAGAAAGCCGGCTTTGGACGCATTTAAGGCAAAAATGTGTGTAGGGAAAAGGGGGGGGCATGCTTAAAAGATATATGCGAATGATATGATGTGTATGGATATGATATGTCATATCCATAACAGAATGGAGGGGGGGGCTTTTGATTGATATGTCGGAAGTTTTTGTGGTAAAGAGTGTTTTCAAAGAGCCAAGTGAGAGACTCAAATGGCGTAAAAAAGTCTCCGGGCAGCCAGGTGAGAGACTCAAATTGCACAAAAAAGTCTCCGGGGCGCTAAGTGAGAGACTTAGATGGGAAACAATTGCCGGTGAAAGGCAAATTCGTTCTTTTAAGTCACATAAAATCCACTTTACATAAATTTGCCAACGTCAACTGCTGTAATGGGTTATAAGCTATATGAAAGTTAGGCACGAAGTGTGCTGATGCAAGCACCTTAAAGCTATTTTCAAATTTGAGAGGGACCGACTTTTATGATTCAGGGGATATACCTTTCCACCCAAGCCATGACTCTTCAGGCACAGAAGCAGGATCAGATCGCAAACAACCTGGCCAACGTTAACTCCACCGGTTACAAGCAAGGCTCATTGTTTGCCCGCGCCTACCAGCGAACGGTTGCCGACGACAAACTCAATCCTTATGCCAACCGCGAGATCAGGGCTGATGAATGCATGGTGGATTACAGGGAAGGTCAAATGCGTAAAACCGGAGCCCCACTCGATGTCATGATAAAAGGTTCCGGTTTTTTTACCGCCATGACCAATGAGGGTGTTCGATATACCAGAAACGGCAATTTTGCCCTGGATGCCGATGGATTCCTGATTACGTTTGAAGGATCGAAGGTGCTGGGAACCGAGGGGTTCATTCGTTTTGACGGTGAGGGAGATGTGCGTATTACCGAGAAGGGCGAAGTGTATCAGGGGGACGAGCAAAAGGGTGTACTGCGAATCGCCGATTTCAATAAGCCTTACCGGCTGTTGCGCGAACAGAACACCTTTTTCAGGCCTCAACTGCCGGACAACCCGGAAATCTCCTCGGCGGGATTTGCGATTAATCAGGGATATCTTGAAGGCTCCAATGTGGAGCTGATAAAGAATATGGCGGCAATGATATCGGCACAACGTGCCTTCGAAGCCGACTCCAAAGCCCTTCAGGCCCAAGACCAGACGCTTGAGAAGGCTGTCAATCAGGTCGGTAGATTGTCATAGAAAACAGTAGCCTCTGTTTTAAAAACAGGTAAAGAGCAGGAGAAATAAATATGATTCGTTCGATGTATACCGCGGCAACGGGTATGGAGGCTCAGCAATTATACATGGACACGGTTTCCAATAACCTGTCCAACGTAAACACCAACGGATACAAACGATCAAAAATCGAGTTCCAAAGTCTCATGTATCAGACGCTTCGTGAGCCCGGGGTTCGCAACGTAGAGGGCGGTATGTCGGCATCGGGGATTCAGGTCGGGTTGGGAGTAAAGACCGGTTCCGTTCACAAAATATTCGAACAGGGCTCGGTTAACCAGACCGGTAATCCGATGGATTTCGCAATCGACGGTGACGGGTTCTTTCAGATTGGAATGCCCGACGGCAGCATCCTTTATTCGCGTGACGGGCAATTTAAGCTTAGCAGTGACGGAACGATTGTTAATGCCGGCGGCTTTCCGGTGTATCCTCAAACCTCCGTTCCTCAGGGAGCGCAGGGGCTTGAGGTTAGTGAGGACGGACGAATAAGTGTGATACTCCCGGGAGATGAGCACCTCACGGAGATCGGGCAGTTTGAGCTGGCTCGTTTTGTCAATCCGGCCGGACTCAAATCTCTGGGAAACAATGTTTTTTCGACCACCGACGCCTCAGGTGAGCCGGTTTTTACCTATCCGGGCGAAGAGGGAACCGGAACCATAATGCAGCGATATGTGGAAGCCTCGAATGTGCAGATCGTTGAAGAGATGGTTAACATGATTTCGGCTCAACGGGCATTTGAAATCGTATCTAAATCCATACAGGTTTCCGAAGATATGCTTCAGGTAGTAAACAACCTCAAGAGGTAAAAAAAACTAAAATGAACCGCTTGCCCATACTTCTGTCAGTGATTCTGCTTTTATGCGGCATGGAATTTCCGGTGCGCGGGGCTGAGCACGTAGGTATCAGATTTCTCGATTCGGCGGCGGTAAACGATACGGTTATTCTGTTGCGGGATATTGCGGTCATTGATGGAGAGAGTGCCCTGGTCGAAAAGATCGGCGCCGCGAAAGTAGGGGAATCGGCTCCCGCCGGGTATTACAGATGGGTTGACGGCAAGGATGCTGTGCATTTCTATCTCCTTTCCCGTTTCCGGCAAGTAGACTTCAACGTCACCCATCAAGCCAGGGTGAAGGTCTACACCCGATTCGGACAACATTCTGTATCCCGGTTTGAAAAGCAGATACTGGCTTATCTTCAGGAGGGCCTAAAATGGCGTCCGGATGAATGGACATGCGAAATCCGGGAGAAAACCTTCAAGACACTCGACAGGCCATTTGTGGTTGAGGTTGAGGGGTTAAAGGATTCTTTTGCGCGCGGATCGATCCCGCTGAAACTGCGTCTTTTATATGATGGGCAAGCCGATGAAATTGATTTTACCTGTAGAATCAATGTCAAGGCATCGGTGATAGTTGCGGCGGGTGCGATTCAGAGGAATAAGCTTATAGAAGCATCCGATCTGACGATTCAACGAGTCGATATTACCGGCAACCGATATGAGCCGTATCGGGATAAATCGTCTCTTATAGGAATGCGCTGTGCGCGAGCCGTGCGAAAGGGGAGTGTTCTAACGCCTCTTATGATCACCGAAGACCCGGCTGTTAAAAGGGGGGATCAGGTATATATCAATCTAAATATGGGCGCAATAAAGATTTCGGTTCCGGCCCGCGCAAGAGAAGCCGGTAGAAAAGGAGAAAACATATGGGTAGAAAATCTCCAGACAAACAAGCTTATTCGGGTCGAGGTCGCGGGGGAAGGACTGGTCACCATGACAATGAAGGGGACTTTATGAACAACATTATGAAAACGGCTCTTATTTTCACTATAACTTTCGCTTGTATGGCAAAGGGCGAACAGATCTATAGTCTGTATACCGATCATCGTGCAATGAAAGTCGACGATATACTTACCGTAATAATCGTTGAGGAAGCCAAAGCGGGCAGCAGGAGCGGAACCAACACCAGCAAGGGACATAACTACGGGGTTGATGGGGTGCGCGGTTCAGGCGCTCTGGATTTCATGCCGTCCCTGGGTGTATCCGGGGGGGTAAACTCCGAATATGACGGAAAGGCGGGAACCAGCAGGGAAGGAACTCTTGCCGCGCGGGTCAGTGCCAGGGTAACCAGGGTCATGAACAACGGAAATCTGATTGTCGAGGGGAGCAAGGTAGTGGAAATAAACGACGAGAAAGAGATTATAAAAGTATCGGGGGTTGTACGCCCGGAGGATATCGGTTCGAGTAATATTGTGTATTCTTACAACATCGCAGACGCTCAGATTACCTATTCGGGAAAAGGCACCGTGCATACCGGTGCGCGCCCCGGACTGTTCACCCGGTTGATAAACTGGATTTTCTGATTGCCGGCAAAACTTTCACTTAAGTTTCCCTATGAATGGGGCACTCCTTCATTTCCTTTATCATCTCTAGACGTTTTCGCTACAATTACGAGAACAAATTTCGCCGTAATTAGAAAAAAGGCATTCTTTCAAATGCCTTTTAGCGTTCGTGCAAGACCTGCTGTTACTCATGACATATATGCGTGGTTTACTGAAGAGTGGCTTTATTCCGGTTGCGCCGAGGATATGGTCATCTGGTGCAATACCGTCTGAACATCGGAGGTCTCGATAATCAATTTTCCCGGTCCCACGGGCAGATTGCGATCGGCAAACTGCATCAGGACTCCCTCGGAGGTGCTCAACAGAAGTGTCTTGCCGTGTACGGCCAGAAGCAGCCTGTCGGTATTGTCGAAAAAATCCCCCGGAAGTGGTGACTGGTAAAGCACTTTTTGCTCATCCCCTTTGAAGGATATTACCGAAACCGCCATCTCCTGCTTGGAGAAGCGCAATTCCGCATACCCCTTGCTGTCTTTGCGAAAAATTACCGAAAATTTCCCTTCCATGTTTCCCTGACCAAGAGACAGAATAAGATCCATGGAAAAATCATCGAAACGATAACGTGTGAACTCCGAAAACCTGGACAGGCGGTCATGATAAGGCTGTGCGCAGCCCGCGTCACTAAACTGCCAGGGCGAGGCCGACAGGGTGTCCTCGCTTGTGTACTGAAACCACCAGGTTGACTCGAGATTAAAGTAATCGGTAAACCAATAGGAGATTATATTCGGTCTCTTGGTAGACGAAGCCCTTTGGGGTGAGTCGGGCAATTTATACACCTGAAGAGAGTCAAAAAGAGCATTACTTTCTACGGAATAGAATCCCACTCGACCGGATGTGCCAAATTCGGCGAATGAGGAGAAGACGCACTGACCATCGACATATGCGTGTATGGTGTCTTGGCTTACAACTGCCGAAAGTGTATGCCAGAGATCCGCTACGGGGGCACTGAGCTTTTTCTGCTTTATTACAAACCACCCAAAGGGAGTATTCGAATGATACGCAAGTTGGGCGAAATTGGATCCGCGATGAATCCTCAGCAGATAAAATCCGTTGTCGTTGGCTCGGAAGATTAAACCGGCTCTGCTGTCGTCGTGGGAATCGGTGATTTTGACCTTCGCCTCCACAAGGTAATTTTGCCACAGAGTGTCTCCAACGTGAATGGCATGAAGCTTTTCGTTGCTCTCGAACTGCTGCAGGTTACCATCATTGACATACCATGTACTTTTCTCCGCACCGTCGGTATACTGCTCCCATTCCTCTAACTCATCCTGCGAATCGAAAGTCGCACTGAGTGCGGGACGCTTCCTGACGGAGGCATACTCGCTAAGCTTTGGGGTGTTTGGAAAGCACCGGTTTTCAGCTCCCCCGCCACGATTACTTATAAGCGATATGTTCCCCTCGGGTCTTAGATCAACATTGACCGTGTCGTTATGCAGGAACTTGTCCTGCATAAACCATGATTCATGTCCCTTGCGCATGACGGTAAGCGTTTTCCATCCAGGAGTCAGCTCTACATTCTGAACCGGCAGCCCTCCAACGGAATCACCGTTTAGAAACAGCTGCCCTCCGTTGGAGGACAGAACCGTCAGTCTGGTTTTTCTGCTTGAGCTTTTTTCAAAGGAGACGTTTTTGGTCATCTCCTCAAGAAGCGTAATCGGTACGGCAAAGCTCATTCTCGTGTCCTGGATTATCTGCTTCATTATTCCAAGCACGTTACCGTTGTTGTCAACCACCGGACCTCCGCTGTTTCCCGGATTGACTCCGGCATCAATCTGAATAGACTCCAGAGTCCCCCTGTCGTCATGACGCATGGCCGAAATGGTTCCTCTGCTGACGGTTATCTCCGGACCTCGCTGAAGGACCGAGAATGTCTCACCGAATGGAAAACCAAATATCCATACCGGAGTGGTTTCGATCAGATCGTCGGTTGAGCCAAACTCAAGAAACTTGGTGTTTTTTGCGTCGGTGCTAAGTATGGCCAGATCGTTTTCCTTGTCCGCGAAAAGCAGTTTGGCGTCCATGATCTCGTGATTGGGAGTGCCGCTGTATCTGACTGCTTTGATTTCGCTTACGGGGGCCGGGAAACCGAGGTTGTAGATGGAAATCATGGGTTCGACCACATGGTAGCTTGTGGCTAAATGTCCGTTTGAGGATATGAAGAAACCGGTGCCGGAGGTGCTTACCTCTTCTCCGCTCAAAGAAAATATCCTTTTAACTTCTATATATACCGTTGCGTTCTTTATTCGCTCAATGGTCTGGCGGGGGACCAGTTGAGAGAATGTCCCACCTGCCGCGATCATCACAAATATGACTGCATATATGGTTTTTTTCATGGTAACCTGCCTTTTTGCATTTACTTTTACGCATACTCCGCCCACGCCGATTTGTAAAGTTCAGATCGGTAGGGTGTAAGGTACAAGAGCTTGCCGCACCCTCAATAATGGATATCCTCAGATTTCTTCCTTTCCTCACAACCTAAGGTTTCGCAAACCTCTGATTTGATTAAATTCGCAAAGCATATGCCACGACGCCCTCCTTTTACCGTTTTTGTTCCTTGGTGTAAAATACGGAGGCAAAAAATGCCTTCGGGCGGCAGTAAACTACCACTAATCGGTTATACTGTTTTCTTTGGAGAACTTTGTAACGTAAACATATGCAGTCACTTGCAGGCAGTTAAAGATGATAGGCACGTAATATGCTTAGTGCATCGTGAAAAATGAATTTTGTGCATCGGAAAGCAGGGAAGTTTCATGAATCTTAATGCCGCGATGAAATTTGTAATAGTGATCGGTATCATTTTGAGCAGCTTAAAGGTAGAGGCGCAGCAACAGGTCAGAATCAAGGATGTGGCCTCTATCACCGGGCTGGCGGATGTTCAACTGTTCGGCTATGGTCTTGTGGTCGGTCTGGCGGGTACGGGAGACAGGACTCAGACCATATTCACAGAGCAGACCATCGCCAATATGCTTAAGAATATGGGTATAGAGTTGCCCGATCGCACCATGCGTGTTCGCAATGTGGCGGCGGTGATGGTTACCGGAAACCTTCGTCCTTTCAAACGTCAGGGCACACGTTTCGACGTGACGGTCAGTTCGCTTGGAGATGCGGGGAGTCTGGAGGGGGGGACTTTGATTCTGACTCCTCTTCAGGGGCCCGACGGGGTGATTTATGCCAGTGCCCAGGGGCCTCTTGCTACGGGCGGGTATGACATTCGCAACAGGGGGTTGAGTCATATAAAGAAGAATCATGTGCTTGTGGGAAGAATCCCCGACGGTGCGATCGTTCAGCGGGAGTATGAGTTCAGCGGTTTTTCGGGGCAGGATTTGTCCATATCCCTTTCGGTACCCGATTTCTCTTCTGCCGTTGCCATGGCCGATGCAGTCAACGAGCTGTTTGCAGACCAGTATGTCACTCCAATCGCAAACGCGGTGGATGCCTCGACCGTGGAGCTGAATTATGATATTATCAGGCGCGATCCCGAGAGGACTCAGGCCGGTCTGACTCAGTTCATTGCTCAGGTTGAGAATGTTTCCTTCGAAATATCAAATGTCGCCCGTGTGGTGGTAAACGAACGTACCGGTACCATAGTGGCCGGCGGACGTGTAAGCATATCGGCGGTTGCGGTTACTCACGGGGGAGTTAAGGTGGAGATAGTAAACGTTCCGGAGGTAATCCAACCCCAGCCCTTTACCCTGGGACAGACCGCAGTAGTGCCCAATCCCCAACAGGTCGTTGAGGAAACCGATATGGAAATGGTTGTTCTTGATGCAACCACCACAGTGTCCGATCTGGCCCAGGCACTGAATTCATTGGGTGTGGCACCCAGAGATGTCATTGCGATACTCCAGGCCCTCAAGGAGGCCGGTGCTCTTCAGGCGCAACTTGTCATTATGTAGAGATTCTTTAATCATCTAAAGACCCATTCTAAACACGACAGGCAGTGGTGTGAGGTCCAAAGACCCAGTGTCGGCGGACCGCGACTTCCAAAAAATTGTACCTTCTTTTCTATCCTCTTTATTTTCTGGTCAGCTCGGATTAGTTTTCTATAAGTCCTCATTTTACACGCTTAAATGGACCCTTCCGGTAAAAGAAGAACTGTATTTTTGAACAAAGTCCTTTGTAACTCTGGACATGCACCCGATCACATAATATATATTCACAATTTAATATTAGTTAACCAGAGGGGTTCATACTTGTAATCACAATATCTGAATGTTCACGTTAACCTTCATCAAAGGAGTTTACAAAAAAACTTAAAATCATCAACTAACAGCTGGGCATTGAACAATACCGTTTAGTGTCTCTATTTTTCACTTTTTTTTAACGTCACTACAAAAAGCGAGGAGTTTTATTGTGAAAAGAATTCTTACAACAGCATTGTGTGTGTGTCTTGCGACTGTTTTTGCATCAAGCGCTCAGATCCGTGTAGGTTTGGACGGTGGATATGTCGTTAATTCAAATACAGAGGAAAATGTAGACTTTTCTGGTACACTTAAAAATAGTAACCAAAGCATGCTTCTTATTCCCTACTTTTCATACTTTTTAAATGATATGGTAGAATTATCGGTCGGATTGCCTATCGGATTCACTCGCGTATATAGTGAAAACGATCCGGAAGTCGGTGAAACAAGAGAAAGATTAGAAAGTGCATTTCGTATCGGTGGAAGAGTTGGATCCTATTTCCACATGATCAGACTGGACCACTTCCACCTGGCTGTCGGCCCTGAGATAGATTTCATCGCATCTATGGAGCCTACTACCGAATTAGATGGGGAAGAGGCTGAGTCGAATTTGGATTCCTACAGCAACATTACTTTTGCCGTAAACCTTCCCGTTAAGATGGATTTTTTAATTACCGAAAACGTTGGACTGAGACTCGGACTTGATGTACTTGGTTTTTCTTTGAATTCAGTAAGCGAAACACCTGAGGGTGAAGGGGCGGAAGAGGAAACAGAAAAAACTTCCGGTTTCAACTTCATAACTGGGCCCGAAGCTTCACTTTCTGAAAGTATGCTGGGCAAAATCGCACCGAGCGTTGGTCTGTTCGTACAGTTCTAATGCAAACCGGCATTTGCAAATAATTAAAAAACGGGCTCTCAAAATTGAGAGCCCGTTTTTTATTGCCTTTATTTGTTTTGTAACCCGGTTCTTCATGTATCAGAGAAACGCTGATTCCTTGGACACATGCCGGATATGTTTCTACCCATTCCGATTCTTCCCAGTTTTCTTACCCTTTCGGCGCGCCAATATAGCAGGGACTGGTAGCCGCCGTCGTTTCTTCGCCGTCGCTTTTTCTGCACACGATTTCCGCCCGAACGTATCCGGGGGCGTTCTTAAAGAATCCCATTTTCAACTCCTTAACCACTCGGAATTCTTTATTATCAAACGCATCAAACAGAATCATGGTCTCGCGATTTGTCGTGTAATCACCTCTGAATACTCTCAGCTCTGCGGGATACCCGAACTCCTCGCTCCCAATCCCTAAGACATACAGGAGTTCCATATCTTGCGGCCTCAGAATTTCACCCACTACGCTGTTTCGTTCATTATCGCACCGGCATAAGGAGAGGAATGGTCCGGTCGTAACAAAAGTTTTTCCGTCCTTTATGCATCCGAGTATACCCGCTTTTGTTTTCGGTTTGCCGTAAAGACCGGTTTTTGAGAAGCAAAGGTATCGGTCAAAGGATTCCTTGACCGACACAAAGGGAGTGCCGGTCGCCCTGTAACGATTAAAATCCCCGTGAGCATCATTACCCGCCAGTAAGGCCAGGCGCTTGCCGCTTAGAAGAGCCTTTATCCAAATCTTTCTTCCCCTGTACCAGCCGGCGGAAAAACCACTGTTGACGATCTGAAAGGCATCGAGCCGCTCCGATATATCGGACTCCCTCCAGGTACCCCGCCTCAGAAACACCCGCTGCATCAGTCCGGCTTTAGCCCCGGGGTGGGCCGCAAAGGATATCCCACCCTGATCGTGGATCATGTCTACCGCTTCACCCGTTTGCAGGTTATCGGCCTTACCCGCGCCCGATCTTGCACCGTCCAGGGAACCGGGGATGTACCGCTTTATTCCCAATGCGCCCAGATGCACCACGTGTCTTCTTCCGTTTAACACGGAAATCTCCTCGCCCTCAATCACCGTAAAGCCGTCGTCACAGGAGGCGATGTCTTTCTGCTGATTATGCCAGCGATTTAGTGCGGGATCGATTCTCAGGTAGTTATCCATCCTGCAGCATAGATCGTAGGAGTGATCTGTAATCCCAACGAAATCAAGCCCGTACTCCCTGGCGAAAAGAGAGATGACCGATATTGGGGGGCCGAATTCCACGTGGCTTTGGGAGTACTGCGAATGCACGTGCAGGTCCCCATAAGAGCAATACTGGGCTCCCGGCAGTGGACCATCGGCTATAAGGCAAGTATAGCCGGCTTTGGATGATGTCGGGGTGTTGTCGTTAAAAACCAGATGTTCACCTCCATTGAGATCTGTTTTGGCCGATGCGTTTATATGCACAATACCGCCGGGTAGATGATCTGTATCTAAATAGAATATGAACACCCTGCTTTGAAAATTAAACGGGTGGTTTATTTCGTAATCGTAGGGTGACCGGGTTGTAAAAATCGGTTCGCTGCTTCCTTCCCGGGAAATGGTAATTGTAACCTCTTTTATTGTTGCAGCAAACGAGTCGGTATCATTGACCAGAAGCATCACCGGTAGTTTTTTTCCCTTGGGGATGCGCCGGGGGAGATCGAACAGAATTTCGGGTCTGCGGCGATAGAGAAGGCTTGGGAAACCCCGGAAAAACCTGAAATGAGTTTCCGCATAAAGAAACACCAACGGTAAGGATGGTAAAATATCAATTTCCATAGTTTATTTTTTATCCCTGAAGGAGCTGGTTAGACGGCATCCAAGCTGGTTTGCCGAGAGGCATCCGTTCATTAATAATTTTCCTCAACAGCCTTGACGGCCATCCAAAAGTGGACTGCACGGCAGCAGTTGAGAGTTTTTTCGGAAGTCATTTATCTGCAATTTCGGGCCCCTGCAAAATGTACAACCCTTTTTAGGTTGAGCTTAAGGTAGATAAATATAGCCTCTGACAAAAACTGTTCCTTCAAAAACAGGGTTGGTCTTTTTTCTCAAACCGCGCTTTTTAGTGCCGACTGAATATTTAACATGAACAATGAAGATTCAAAAGAATTACGTACCAGTGATTTTGATTATCACCTTCCCGAACATCTGATAGCGCAACAGCCTGTTGCCCAAAGAGATAGTTCGCGTCTCCTAAAGCTTGGTCGCGATTGCGGCACAGTAAGCCACCACCGCTTTGCCGATATTGAGCATATACTCATGCCCGGCGACCGGCTGGTTTTAAACGATACGAAAGTTGTTCCCGCTCGATTGTTTTGTCACAAGGAGACCGGAGCAAGCCTGGCACTTCTGTTTACACGCCGATTGGACGATTGTCGATGGGATATAATCACCAAGCCTGCTCGGAGGTGTAAGCCGGGAAGCAGGCTGATGGTTGATGATGATCCCCGGGTTCGCTTCATGGTTGAGGAGGCCAACAGTGACGGCAGCAGAAGGGTAGTGATGGAATCGGGAACTCCCTTTGAGAGTATCGACCAGGTTTTGGAAAAGTACGGAAGCGTACCTCTTCCGCCCTATATCAATCGGCAGGCCCAACGCGAAGACCGCGATACTTATCAGACCGTTTATGCCCGGACGCCCGGCGCGGTTGCCGCACCGACTGCCGGACTCCATTTTACCGGGCAGCTTTTCGAAAAGCTCGTAAGTAAGGGGGTAGAAGTTTCCACCCTGACTCTTCATGTCGGAATCGGTACATTTCGTCCGGTTAAGGAAGACGACCCCAAAAAGCATCCCATGCACGAGGAATACTACGAGCTGTCGGAGCGGACAGTCTCAGAGATTAACCGCACCAGGGAGTCGGGCGGTCGGGTAGTTGCTGTTGGTACAACTGTGGTGAGGGTGCTTGAGCATTGCGCGCTTTCGGGCAGTCTTGCAGCAGGTAAGGGAACTACCGATTTGATGATTTTTCCGGGGCATACGTTCAGGGCTTTTGATGGGTTAATTACCAACTTCCATGTGCCGCGATCGACTCTGCTTATGCTGGTTTCGGCGTTTGCGGGTAGAGAATCGGTTCTTGCGGCATACAGGGAAGCGGTTGCAAAAGAATACCGTTTCTTCAGTTATGGAGATGCGATGCTTATTCTGTAGTTGACAGTTATACGTGCGCCACGTATCTTTAATCTAATAAACTGCGTTGGCCCGTATGGTGTGTATTCATGCGGGCTTTATTATTTGGAAGCGACTTCCGCAAGGAGATGAACTTATGTTTTTAGAAGGATCAATTCCCAAACATGTTGACAGTATACCTTGGCAGGATTACCGCGGATCAGAGACCGGCATGGTAATTTACTATCCAACCGACCCGGTCTCGGAGCTTCCTATCAGAGAGGTGCCTGAGGAGGTTGGGAGTGATCTTCTTCCCGAACCAAATTACGAAACAGGCAGCTATGGTCTGTATGGGTGTTCACGTCCCAAGATTCGCAATTCGTTCGTAAAGGCTAAGATGAAATACCTGTTTTTCATGACAAAGTACGCCGGATCCAATTATGAATATACAGATACTGTTATGATCACCGGATATTTCAGAATCGCTAAAACAGCCAACGTGCAGAAGCTTCATATACGTTATCTATCCAATTACTCCTGCCTCAACGACGACAGCTGCACGGCTTTTAGAGCCGATGAGATGCACTTCGTTTCGGTAGAGGACGCAATGGTCCTTACACCACAGTTGCTGGAATACATGGGCTACAAATCCAGAGTAACCAAGCAGACCCGAATATCAATCGATGAAGAAAAAACCAATGAAATCCTCGAATATCTGCGCTCTAAACCCAATCGGGTAGAAGACTACATAGAAGAAACAAAACGCCTTCAGCCCGAGGCAGAGGATGAGGAAGAGGAATAAGGATCGGCACGGAATCATACCGGATGCAGCCGAATAAACCCGGTATGATTCCTTACCGAATAAGTATTCCCATACATCCCGCCCCAATGCCTGGCTTGAGATAATCACAATCCCGAACAGATCTTTCCCATTGGCACTGCATTTATGTGACATGTTCAAAGTGGTTGTTGGATAAAAAACATTGAACACGGCTCTTGGGTTACCCCGGTGGACGTTAATATTGATTTTGCGTCAAACCGACTCGCCGGCCCGAACACGAATGTGTGAAAGTGGTGCCTTTATTTGGGTATCCGCACTGAGTATTTTTTTCTTTCGTTCCCAGTTTGCACTAAAGTAGTTTCAAAGTATGAAAAAATTCATTAAAAACCAGATCCTTAAGAAAGCCGCGATGAATGTGGCGGGCCTGCCGCTTCTGCGAAAATTTCGCAAGGCAAGTACCGACTGCCGGGCTGCGCAGTTGAAAGTCCTTCGTAAAGTTGTAGATTCCTCCCAAGATACCGCTTTTGGAAAAGATCACTCACTTGGCAGTGTCAAAACTCTGCAAGATTTCAGAAAAGCCGTACCTGTCAGGGATTTTGAAGAACATCGGGGTTATGTGGATCGAATGTGCGAGGGGGAGTCCGACGTTCTCTTCCCGGGAAAACCGCTGTTTTACAACACAACCAGCGGAAGCACAGACAAACCCAAACTGATTCCGGTCTCAAAGGAATACTTTTCTGTTTTCAATAATATAAGCCGTCTGTGGCTCTATTCTTGTCTCCGGGATAACGGGCGGCTCTTCAACGGTAAAAACCTCTCCGCGGTAGGTCCGGCAGTTGAGGGGTATGTGAAAGACGGTACTCCGTATGGTTCCATCTCGGGGGTCACCTATCAGAATATTCCATCGATTCTAAAGGATGTCTATTCTACGCCCTACCCGATTATCTGCATGAGCGATTACCAAAAGAAGTATTACGCCATGATGCGCTGCGGACTGGCAACATCCATTTCATACATAATCACCGCCAATCCCTCAACGCTGCTTCAGTTCCACCGTACAGTCAAGCAGAACATTACCGATCTTATCCGGGACATCCATGATGGCACTCTGCGCTCCGATGTGCTTGCCGACATAAATCCGTCAGACAGGGATCGGGTTGCCGCTTTTTTTCATCCAAACAAAGAACGGGCCCGGATGCTTGAGAATCTGGCCGGGACTCATGGGGATGCTCTCAAGCCGCGTCACTACTGGCCCGAGCTTGAATGCATAAATACCTGGAAACAGGGCAACAGCAAACTTATCCTGCCTAAAATCGAGGGATGGTACCCTGAGAATACCTCCATACGGGAGTTCGGATACATGGCAAGTGAGGCCAGGGCGGGGTTGGTGCTTGGTAATGACTGGGAATATTCGGTGTTGTTGGCCGATGTATATCTTTTTGAGTTCATCGAAGAGAGTAAAAGAAACGATTCGAATCCCGATATTCTCGGTGCTCATGAGCTTGAAGTCGGTAAGTGCTATTACATATTTATCACTAACGGCAGCGGTCTGTTCAGATACGACATAAACGATATCGTCAAGGTAACCGGCTTCTACAATCAGTTCCCGCTTTTTGAGTTCGTGCAAAAAGGCGAGGGAATTACCAGTCTTACCGGAGAGAAGCTTTCGGAGCTTCAGGTAATGCAGGCTCTTGACAGGGTATCGGCCGATTCCGGTGATGAAATCGAGTTTTACACGATGTTTTGCGATACACCCAATTTTCTCTATAAGTTATTCGTGGAGTTTTCAGACCGCATTTCGACGGTTAAAAAATCACGATTTGCTCATATGGTTGACGATCAGCTCAAGTCAATCAATCCCGAGTACTGTGCTAAGCGCGAATCCGGCAGGCTGGATGCGCCGGTTTTGATGGAAATGGGGCCGAACTCTTATGAAGCAATCAAGTACCGGCTTCTTTTAAAGGGAAAAACCCGTGAAGGGCAATATAAAATAAGCTGCCTGAGAAAAGACCCGGAAATACAGCGGGTTTATGAATCGGTGCTCTTAGACGACGATGTCGCACTTTATAGCGACCAAAGCAATTGTTCACTCGTTTGACTTCAACCCAGGGTAATAAATTCTAATTCCCATTTACGTTTTTCATCCTCAATTGTCAAGAGCGCCAGGGAGACGGGAAGCTTAAACCGTCGGGGGCCGATACTGCCGGGATTTATGTAGACGGTGGAATCCCTGGTGAAAGTCTCGGGCTTATGAGAGTGACCGAAAATGACAAAGTCGCTTTGCTGCGCATCTTTCTTTTTTATTACTTCAATATCGTGAGTCACATAAAATTTGTACCCGAATAGTTCGATCTTTCTTATTGCGGGAAGTGAAGATATTCCGGGCTCGTAATCGGTGTTGCCGCCCACGAAAGTTGAATTAGGATTTAGGGTATCAAATCGATGAAGGGTTTCGATATTTCCTACATCGCCCGCGTGAATAACATAATCCGCCTTCTCCAGATAAGGCTCTACTTCCGGACGAATCAACTTGTGGCTGTCACTGATCAACGCTATCGTCTTCATTTCTTACCGCCTCACACTTTTGTTTCGCATCATTGGAAAGGAAACTTTTACGCCCTGTTACCTCTCGCAATGCGCCTTGTCTGTTATCCCGTTGCTATAGTGAAAAATATACATTTTGAAAATATTATTCAAAATAAGCTGTCTGATCTTATACCGGAGCATTTACAATTGGGGAAAAATCACACAATCCATTGAGTGCCGATCCGGCTCCCATAGGAATAGTGGGAATGATGGATGCTGATACGGACGGCAAAGAGCAGCATTGGGGGCGGATCGGTCGTATATCTTCATAGTTTCGAATTGTTTGGTAAGCATTTCCAAGCAATTCTGAAAAGGATCGTTAGCCGGGCGATACGATGAAGTGATCCCGTCAAAGAATGTCAGCCGTCGACTCCACCATGCAGAACATCGATAAATATCAGCGGGATTAAGTTTGAATCGAGAAGTAGTGAGGATATTGAAAACTTTTTTTCGCTGCTCGGTGAGAAACAAACATCCAGATTGCCCAAAGCAGGGGTAGTCTGAAAACATACTCGATTTGAAATTTCACCTTCAATACCACGTACTATAAATTTCATTCTTCACATATCATTTTCCATCAGCTATTTTAGCCACCTACTCTCCGACTCTTCTTCAGAAAAAGGAATTACAGATAAGTGATAGCGACGACGAAATTATCGATGCGGTATGGTGCGAAGACTCTCTTTGAGGATATCACCGTCAAGTTTGGCGATCGGAACAGGTACGGGCTTATCGGGGCCAACGGATGCGGGAAATCCACCCTGCTCAAGATTCTTGGAAAAGAGGTGGAGGCCTCCTCCGGTGAGGTCATCTATACGCCCGGTGAGCGTATCGCCATGATGCGCCAGGATCAGTTCGCCTATGAGGATCAGATCGTCATGGACGTGGTGATCATGGGGCATGAACAGTTATGGGAGATAAAAAAGGAGCGCGACCGTATCTATTCGCTTGCGGAGATGTCCGAAGAGGATGGGGTGAAGGTGGCCGAGCTTGAGTGTGAATTTGCGGAGCTTGACGGGTATACCGCCGAATCGCGTGCGGAGAAACTTCTCTGCGGTCTGGGTATCAGTGAGGATCAGCACTACGGCCCGATGAGCGCAGTTGCCCCGGGGTGGAAGATGCGGGTGCTTCTTGCTCAGGCACTCTTTTCCAATCCCGATATTCTACTTCTTGATGAGCCGTCCAACAACCTCGATATCAATGCTATCAGGTGGCTGGAGGGAATGATAAACACCATGGAATCGACCATGATTATCATCTCCCACGACCGTCACTTCCTCAATTCCGTGTGTACCCACATGGCGGATATCGATTACGGGGAGCTTCGAATCTATCCCGGCAATTACGATGAATACATGACAGCATCCACAGCCGCGCGGGAGAAGCTCCTCACCGAAAACGCCAAGAAAAAGGCGCAGATCGCAGAGCTTCAGGCTTTTGTCAGCCGCTTTTCGGCAAACGCCTCCAAATCGGCTCAGGCGACCTCACGCCAGAAACAGATCGACAAGATTCAGCTCGAGGAGGTAAAGCCCTCCAGCCGAGTAAATCCCTATATCATTTTCGATCAGGAGAAGAAGCTGCAGAAACTGGTTGTCGAGGCCAGGGGGTTGAAAAAGTCTTATGATTCGACGCTGTTTGAGGGGTTCGATCTGAGGGTGGATGCCGGCGACCGGGTGGCGATCATCGGACAGAACGGTATCGGCAAGAC
>CAZPHU010000024.1:0-28334 GCA_964586285.1 uncultured Fibrobacterota bacterium
GGCGGTCCATGATGCAGACACTCATACTTTTTTTGTGCAAATCGATACCGCAGACAATTGGTGGTCACACGGGCAAATCTGTTAGACATACACGGCCATCCTGGAGTTGAATGGAATGGATACGTACCGTAGCCCTAAAGATAGCTTCGGGCGGGGCCTTCTCATAATATCAGCGGCAAACCACCATGTCAACTGTAAAGCTTCTGAAAGCAGAAGGCTTGGAGAAAAGATTACAAACACAAAAGTCGTGAAGATAGGAAATGCTGAATGAAACAGAGCCTTGTAACTTTTCTGATACTGACCATCGCTTTCCATTTTGGATGCAATAAGAATGTCCGCCCGAAGACTCTAAATGAAGCTGCTGAGGTGATTATCTCAGAGATGAAGGGCAAAGACAAAGAAGACGCGCCCCAAATGTGGAGGAATGATTGATTATAGCAAAAATGGAACGGGCAAAAACAGCCACCAACAAACCGAGACCGGTTCCGCTGCGCTACACCCAAATTGCCCTGCGGGCAACTTCGGCCTCTGTCAACCGTTGTTTGCAATAGCCAAAGGATAAGAAATGAAAGAAGCTATAGAAGAAAGAATCCTGTCCTCATTCAAGAGGCTGGTCCAAAAGGACAAGAACGTAAGAAATGCATACTTACTGGTTCATTCGGAGAAACATGATATCGACCTGAGAATTGCCGAAGGCGTAACCGACGGAAGCAGAGCTGATATACATCAACCAAATTACCTGGCAAGTGTTGGAAAGCTGTTTACCGCAACCATAATCGGGATGTTCTATGAGAAAGGGCAACTTGATTTCACCGATAGTATCAGCAAATACCTCGATACAGAAATCGTAAACCGTTTGCATGTTTTCAAGGGTAAAGATTACTCGACAAGCATAACCATAAGGCATCTTCTGATGCAAACATCCGGTTTGTATGACGTTTTCTATCATCTTTTGAATAAGATGATGAAAGATCCTGAATTCGAATTATCTCCAAGGGAAGCCATTTCGTGGGGCAAAGAAAATCTGAAACCGATCTCCGTCCCGGGCAAAAGACACTCCTATACAGATACCAATTATCACCTGCTTGGGTTAATCATCGAAAAAATTACGGGGAAAGCATTTCATGAGATACTGCATGAATTTGTCTTTGATCGTTTAGGAATGCAGCATGCGTATATGCATGGCTTTTCGAAGCCGCGGGTTGAATCTGGCTATTCGACAGCCAAGGCATATATCAAAGGTCAGGATGTGCTTTCCTTAAAAGGTTTTCATCAGATAGATTATGCTGGTGGCGGTGTCGTTGCTCCGCTTTCAGAATACTTGCTTTTCATGAAAGCATTGGTTAACCATGAGATAATAAAGAAGGAAACGCTGGACAAAATGCTTAGCGATGATATTGCAATGGGGTTTCCTCTTATCAGTTTTAACTATGGGTATTCGATATGGAAATTGAAAACAATCCCCTTGCTCATACCTGAAGAGTATGGATGCTGGGGGTGCGCCGGCGCTACCGGAGCTTTCATGTTTTATCATCCTGCGACCCAATCCTACATCACAGGTACATTCAATGACTTTTCCTATAGAGCAAAAGCGCTGCAGTTCATGGCAAAGGGCGTGATCAAGCAACTCGTACGATGTTTAGGGTAAGGCAAAACGTATGATTTTCTATTTGAAGTTCAGCCTAACCAGTGATTACGAGATGCTTGTTATCGCCGAGAAATAGGAGGCTTTACATATGTTGTCCGTGGAATACAATCACGGTCACGTATTTTTCTTCCATGTACCTGGCCAGATGAATCATCGAGCCGCTGCACTGATGCAGCAGCGTGGAAAAATGGGATTTTTTTGATCTTCCCCTTTAAAGTGAATAATGATTCTTTTATGCCTCGCGACAGAAACGACCGGGGGCTACCTTTTTACACCCAGCATGATTTTTTCCCTCCGGATAGTCTGATCTCTAAGATTTCGAATGCTTAGGATCGCAACGTAGCTGCCGCTGCCGACAACTCGTCCATTTGAGTTGGTTCCGTCCCAGAATATTTGAACAATTTTTTCTTCGAACCTGTCGCAATGATAGAAAGAAGAGTGAATTCTTTTTGCCAAATGATCATAAATCGCAAAATCCACCGTGTAGTCTACAAGTCCACTTATATTAACAAGCGGTTCGACGATTATGGTTAAGACTGACTGTGCGGGATCGAAGGGATTTGGGCCCGTCTTAACAGCGTACTCGATCGGTATCGGCTTTATTTCCAGTGCTGCTTTGCGATTGGCCGGATTGCTCTGAGTGTTGGACTGAAAGTCCTCAACACCCGCTTCCGAAGCAATGCAGATCATATCGGATTCGGAAGGGAAATCGACTCCCTCATACTCCTTAACCAAAAACCGAATGGTTGCGTGGTCAACCGGATGTAAATACTTGAGACGAACGGTGTAAACCGACCCGTCCGATTTAGTAAACAGAAACGGCCTTTCAATCATTTCAATATTATCGGATATGGTTTCTGAAAACCTGACGTTAAGAGTATCTCTTGATTCTTCGGTTCTGTTAACCGACGGGTACAGTCGTGCAGCACTGATAACTGGAGCGGCACTGTCGGCCAGATAATCGGACAGGGTGTTTTTCTCGAAAGAATTAAAATCCAGGCTGTATTGGATCGCACCCCCCGTGAAAACGGTATTGCCCGGAAGGTAACCTTCTATGTCGATGATTATTTCGGAGCTGTCTGAGCCAAGCATGATATTTTGCGCTTCGACGGTTGAGACCGTGGTTTTTCTGCTAACCGTCAGATTCATATCACTGATTTGCGGCGGTGTATCGAATCGCAGGACAGCCCTGTCGATAAAACCGTCAGCATTACTGTCGGTATACCAGCCATACTGCACCAGCGGTGCTTTTCTCCGAAGAAGCACCGCTACCGGACGGTTGTCAGGATGAGCGGCATTGCCGAAACGATCCTTGAGCGGACCGTTTGGAAGGATTGAAAGAAGATCCCCTTCGGCAACCGCAGGCCCGTCCTGGTTGTCTGTTATTACAACGATTGTATCGGATCGCATGAAATAGCTGATTACCTCCAGTTCCGCGATGAGACCGTCGGGCTTTTGCAGTCTTAAGGAGGTACCCAGACAAGATGTTCCGAACACCTTTTCAGAAAACAGTAACAAAAGAGTATCGTTACCCGGCACACGTCGCTCAGGCAAAACGGCAAGCGAAAGCAGGGGACCGACACTGTCTTTGAGTTCAAAGTGCTGATTGTCGGATTCAGGGTGGTAAAGGGTATCACGGGTATAGCTTATTCCAAAACAGCTGTCCCGGCAGGTAGTTCTGTTTTCTTCGAAGGAATCGTTTAGAAGTAAAGTGAGATGAGAAAGATCGGTTGTATCATGAATCATCTGTTCGCGGTAAACGGTGGCCTGGTTTTGTGAAGACCAAAAAACGGTTATCGAATCGGGAAGTCTGGTGAGGTTTCTTTGGTAATAAAGCTCCGCCCGATCAACTTGACCAATCCCGTTATCGGCAAAGAAAGCAGCATCAAGCACAGGATTGGGCTCCAGGGGAGGTTTTTCGGTTTCCGGGACGATAAATCGAATCGAACCTTCCTGTGAGGGGTCGTTGATGAGGAAATACGCGATTGTATACTCTCCGGGTATCAGCCCATCGATTGCAGTCGTGTCGATTGTCACGCTGACTTGTTCCTCACTGATTGATATCCCCTCATATGAGAGACCGGCAGAGAGTTTTTGCGGCTGACTAAATGATGGACCGCTGATATAGAAGTCGACTTTTGCCTCTTGTGTATCGGCGATTTCCTTTTCAAAGCCGCAGGCATAATTACCGCTTACCATTAACTGGTATATGTCATGCCGGATGCCGCCGGTGGATAAGGTATCCCGTCGGGAGAACAGAGCGCTGCTGGTACGAAGGTCAATCGAGGTGACCATCCGGAAATTTGATCCGCAGCAGTGACGTTCAGCAAAGAAAAGCTTGAAGCTGTAAGTCTCTCCTTCAATCAGATTCAGGGTGTCCAGATCAACCGCTCCCTCTGTCGGGTTGTGGATACCGCCTATGTCCACTACCAGTTGACTGTCTATAAATACCCAGACATCATCGTCGCCCCTAAAATAGAATGTCTGTCCTTCCACGTATTCGAATTCGCACCCAAGCTCCATGGTGAAATAATAGTTATGTGAATTTCCCCCCAGTGGTGTAAAGTTAGGGTTTGGAATCGTTTGTTCCGGGTCCAGATACTCAAAATCATCAAGAGGGTAGAACGCCCTGGAATCCAATTCGTATAATCCCTCACTGTTTTTCTTAAGCCTGAGATTACGGCATTTCTCATTCGTGTACCCATCCTCCAAATCCTGAGCAACATACCAGTCTTCAAACTGCTCCGCACAGGATTCCTCTGTGCGAACGGGTTTACCCTCGGGTGAAAGTTTAGTTTCCACCATGCCCGTGCGGTGTCCGCTGCAGTCATCCGTACCGAAATCGGGATGATCGCCTATGTCCCGAAGCTGTGCGGCAAGAGTTATTGTGGGGCAGTCCCCGTCTATGTCGGGTGCACTCGTAAGGATCAGGGGAGGACCGTCGGGAAGGGGATCGGGAACTATCCATATGGAGTCTCCGTCAGAGAAGCTCCGGGATAGATCCATAAAACTTTGATCGTTCAATCCGGTTGTGGAGTATGCGGTACTGTCAACCGGGTTAAAAAATCGCACCTTGAGTTCTTCGGCGTCCCCCAGATGTCTGTATACAAACCAACCGCATTTACCTTCTACAGCCCGCATTCTCGTGGTCATCAACGAGTCGACCTGTATACCCCCTCCACCGAGATCCCAGGGCTTGAAAAAATAGACGGCTTTGGTTGGCGGTGGTGTAAATTTGATCTCAGGCCAGGAATCAAGATCAGTCACTGTCATCCAAAACTCATTGACCGAGGTTTGTTCTTCGAAGATAGTGCTGAAAATAAGCTGATCCGTGCCCCCCGCGTATTCAGCTGAATTAGAGTAGTCATAATTTTGGCTTGGTATGACACTCATAATCTCAAAGCGGGTATCTGATTCGGGCGTAACGTTTTTTAAGGTATATGTATACCAACCTCCTCCCTCCAAAACCATTTCTTTTCCTGGATGCCATCCGGTTTCCCCGGATTGGATGTACGGAGGATTGGCGGCTCGGGCGGAATCATCGGCCCAGGGGTGCTGAATATGAATAATCACATCAGCCGATATGGTATTTGATAAAAGAAAAAGAATTATGGTAAATAGACTACCGACAATCATTCGCTTCATGAAGCCCCTTAAGCGCTTTATTAGATTTTAACAGACAGCCGCCGCCCAAACACATCTTTTCGTCATCATAATAATGTGATTCTGGATGTCTTTGGTCGGTCATATAATGATCGACACGGATTGGATGCGTTGTGACTTATCGGAGAGTGAACGGGAAAGTTTATGCCTGGTTTATGGATGAAAAGAACAGGTTCTCAAATGTTCGGATCTTATTAAACGGTTAACTATTCTCAATGGTCGAAAAGACCGATTCCTTTAACACCCCAAGTGTCCGTGTCCTGAGGTTCTTCAGCTAACCTGTCAAAAGTAGCCGATTATCAAAAAAGGGAAACAAAAGAACAAGTAACCCCGATTCTTTCGCACCCTTTCCTTAATCTACTAATTTTTCGCCCGCAATGCACACTTCTTTGTTCCATAACAATCGAACATACGATTCTTTTTAGAGGCTAAAAGAATCGTATGTTCCTGGTTTCGTTGTTCCTCATCTTTAAGGAAGCAGGATTGCCCCACTGTTTCTCAAATCTTCGCTGATATCATCTGAAAACCCGGGCAGGGCGCTTATATCGTCCCACGACCTGAAAGGGCGATTGTTTTCTATCTCTTTGGCCTTCTCATCATCGATACCGGGCAGGGCGGTCAGCTGCTCATGAGTAGCGGTATTGATATTTATCGACTGCTCGGTAAAGAAATTCTTCCTCATCATGATGTAGCCTCCTGTGTTATTTGCTTTTCAGACATGATCTGGATTAAAACGCAATAAACATGCCTCAGCACGTTGAATGAGAGAAAAAGCGATACGAGTGGGGTCATTTCGCCACAAAACATTCAACTCATATAAAAACAATAACTTAACTGACTCATCACCTGTGGTCCACGATCCACGTGGGGCTATATGTCCCCACAAATATCGAAAATTACCGTCAGTAATATTTTTGTAACATTATATAATAGTATGTGTTACGCTAATGGCACATCGATTGTTGGGCACTTTCACCTCGAATCGGTTTTTTCTTCATTGCCCGAAACAGTCGCGGCGCCTTTAAAGGATTATATTATGATTGATCTTTCGTCTTACAAAGCGGTAATTCTTTGCGGAGGGCAGGGAACAAGGATAAGAGCTGTCGCCGAAGATATCCCCAAGCCCCTTATCGATGTCGGCGGCCGTCCCATTCTTTGGCATATCATGAAAACATACTCCTTCTACGGAGTGCGAAAATTCGTGCTTTGCCTTGGCTATCGGGGAGAGTCGATTATAGAATATTTTGAGAATTATCATGCCCGGACAAATGATTTCACCATGGTGATAAAGGATCGCGAAAAGCAATTCTCTCCGCGAATCAAAAGATGTAACGAGGATGCCGACGTGGAGGACTGGGAGATCACCTTTGCACTGACAGGCGTATCAACGATGACCGGAGGAAGGCTCAAAAGAATAGAGAGGTATATCGATGAGGACTGTTTTTTCTGTACATACGGCGACGGTGTATCCGATGTAAACATCCGGGATCTTTTTGGATACCATCATGAACACGGAAAAACCGCCACTCTCACCGGAGTTCATCTCCCGACCACATTCGGGATCGTCGAATCGGAGCAGGACGGGACAATCACCTCGTTTCGGGAAAAGCCCGTGATGCCGGGGCTGATCAACGGCGGGTATTTTGTTTTCAACAGGGCCATATTTGATTATATCGATGGGGATCAGACCGTGTTGGAAGAGCAGCCCTTCAGGCGTCTGGTCCGTGACGGGCAGATAAAGATGTATAAGTACGAAGGGTTCTGGCACTGCATGGATACTTATAAAGACTATGCGAAGCTGAATCGTATGTGGTCCGCCGGTGAGGCTCCATGGAGGATCTGGTAGCAGCTGCCAAAGATTTATGTTTAGTCTAATAAGAATAACGGGTATGGATACAGTCGTGTGCTTTGGTATGGATCTAACTAAACGCTGCATTATGAACACACTCCAATGGGGATGGCAAACAGATAAGTTTCAGTTTTACCGCCGCTTTGGACCAACCCATCGAAAAAATTAAAGCAGGCATTTTTATCATAAGCTGATTCAACAGGATAGATGTTTTACTTTATGGATCACCTTAGACGTTTCATTCGTTTTTCCACCAGGAGTGATTAGTTGAAGTTGTATAACGATATATATAAAGACAAGAAGGTGCTGATAACCGGCCATACGGGCTTTAAGGGGTCGTGGCTGGCATTATGGCTGACACAGATGGGAGCCGAAGTGTACGGTTATTCGCTGGAGCCGCAAACCAGCCCCGCTCATATCAACCTGCTGAATCTTGCTTTACAATCCAGAATCGGGGATATCAAAGATTATGACGAGCTGTCCGGGTTTGTTTCCCAAATCAGGCCCGAGATTGTCTTCCACATGGCGGCTCAGCCGCTTGTCCGACGATCTTACGCACAGCCGATCGAAACTTACGCCTCCAATGTTATGGGCACGCTGCACGTTTGTGAAGCCGCGCGCAAAACCGACAGCGTTCGTGCAATTGTAGCGATAACCACCGATAAAGTCTATGAGAACAAAGAATGGCACTGGGGCTACAGAGAAAACGACCGTCTTGGCGGCTATGACCCTTACAGCTCAAGCAAGGCTTGTGCTGAGATTCTTCTGTCAAGCTACAGGAATTCATTTTGGAATGTAGAGGATTTCGGCACCAGGCACCACACGCTTTTAGCATCCGTACGCGCCGGTAATGTGATAGGTGGGGGAGACTGGTCCGAGGACAGGCTGATACCCGATATCGTAAAAGCCGCCCACGGCGGACAAACCGTTGTTATCCGCAGCCCTGATGCGATTCGCCCCTGGCAGCACGTGCTGGATTGTCTATCAGGATATCTTCTTGTGGGAAGCCGTCTTTTGCAAAACGACACCAACGCAGCTTCATCATGGAATTTCGGGCCGGACACCGAGGGTGTTTTGACGGTTGAGCAGGTGATACAAAAACTTGGTAAACACTGGTCGGCGGTGCGCTATGAAGTACAAAAGGGTGCCGACAATCCGCATGAGGCAGGTTGTCTCAAACTTGACTGTTCGAAATCGCGCGAGGTATTGGGATGGAAACCTGTATGGGACAGCGATACCGCAATCGGCAACACGGCATCATGGTACCGTGACTTTTATGAGACGCAGACGACTGGTTCACAGGACAACCTTGAAGCGTATATAGAAGGTGCGCGTGCAAAAGAATGCGTATGGGTAAATGAATGAAAAAAGTACTTATAACCGGAGTCAACGGTTTTGTCGGTCAGCACATCGTACGTAAACTAAGTGAGTATCCGCAGGATTTTCTTTTATTCGGTCTGGATATAAAACCCGCGTTTGAGCCTTATGATTTCAATACCGGGGGCAAAGTAGAATACCACAGCATAAATCTTTCTGATTCAAGCAATGTGGAGTTGCTGATTAGAGCAATACAGCCCGAAATCGTCATCCATCTGGCGGCAATGCTGGGCAGTCGCGGCCCGTGTGATTGGCAAAAGAAAATGCTCGATATAAATTTGGGCGCAACGCTTACAATACTAAACGCGATATCGGAGTATGACAGTCACATACTTTTCCCGTCCACCGGTCTGATTTACGGAGATCAACAGGCACCGTTTTCAGAGGATATGTCGCTGTATCCCGCCGACTTCTATGCCTTGACAAAGAAAATGTGTGAAGACGCTGTCAGGTTTTACGAACATCGCCATCCTGTCAAAGCCACGATTTTTCGCCCCTCGGTAATATACGGCCCCGGCCAGAACAATGGAATGTTTATTCCATCCATAATCCGCAACATGTTACGCAAAGAAATATTCCCTATGACTCCGGGGGAACAGAAACGCGATTTTGTCTACGTAGAGGATGTTGCCGAGGCTTTTTTTGCCGCGATCAAAACCGGCCAAACGGGCATATTCAACATAGCTTCGGGTAAATCTCTAAGGATGATTGACGCGGCAAAGCTGATACAAGATTTCTGTGGACATGCCGGTCTCATAAAAGACGGCGCATTACAGTACCGGAAAAACGAGTGCTGGAATTATTCTCTTTCTATAGAAAAAGCAAAGAAGTATCTCAACTGGTCACCTGAATATTCATTCGAAAAAGGAATCGAGAAAGTTGTTGCTTATGAAACGGCTCAAGCTTGAAATAACCGTGTGTCTTTTTGTCATTATTGTTCCATTTTGCCTTTCGGCACAAAACCCGGGGTGCGACATGCAAAGGGCGCGTCAGGCAATGAGTAAGGAGCAGTTTCGCGACGTGCTTTCCATACTAAACGAGTGCGAAAACAGCCCGGATGTATATGCCCTTCGCGGCACGGCATACCACAATCTTTACATGCCCGATTCAACAATCGCTAATTTGTCCGCTGCGATAAAGGGGGGCCTGGACGACAGCGAGATACAAATTAGAATCGCGCAGGCGTATCTATGGAAAAAGGATTTTGGTAATGCCGCAAAGCATTTAAAGCAGGTTACGCAAGAGGACCGCCCGGATTATCGCCTGACACTGGCTCAGCTGCATGAACTGATGGGGGAGTACGAAAAATCGCTGGATCTTTTGAATAAAATCCTTCAAAAAGACCCAAAGCATACTCAATCCAGAATGAAAAAGGCCGCCGTATTGTCGTGGATGAAGAATTTTGATGAATCGATTTCTTTATACACGGATATAATCAACGACACCAAGGTTTCTGAATCTGTCCGCATACAGGCAAAGATAAAAAGAGCGGAAGTTTTGTCCTGGCAGAAAAAGTTTGACCAGGCGCTTTCGGAACTCGATGAGGTTGTGGTGACGGACAAAAAAAACTGTGATGCCAGACTCCTTAAGGCTCAGATATTAGAGTGGCGGGGAGAGTACAAAAAGGCAAAAAATCTATACAAGGATGTTCTGCTTATCGAACCGGAAAACAAGCAGGCACAAATAAGATTGGAAAAGCTGCTGTGGGTAAAGTGAGTTTTAATACAGGCACCAGGTCAATACATGTCGGCAGTGTTGACCGAATCATCCTTTTAGTTTTGGTGACGATGGGAATCTTAGCGGCTCTGTATTACGCCGATTTCTGGTTCTTCGGCGGTCATCGGAAGCATATCCTGCTGTTTATAATTCTGAGCTATGCCATTTTTAGAGGTGTGGCGCGTTCGATATTCAGCTGGTTAGTAATGCTTTTCGTTTCGCTGCCCGAAAAGAAAATACTCAGAGAGGGAATATCGGTGGATGTTATCACCACGGCAATGCCCGGTGAGCCGTATGAGATGTTTGAAAGAACACTGACTGCTGTTGCGCAAATGAATTACCCCCACGATGCATGGCTGCTTGACGGAGGCAACGATCCAAAGCTTGTGCTTTTGTGTAAAAGACTTGGCATCAATCACATCGATTGCAGAGGAGTGGATGGAGCCAAAGCCGGTAAGGTAAATTATTGCCTGCAAAACTATGCCAAGGCGGATTTTGTCCAGATCATTGACCCGGACCATATCCCAAAGCCGGACTTTCTTGATCAGGTACTGCCTCAGTTTGATGATCAGCGAGTCGGATTTGTTCAGGTTGTTCAGGCCTATTATAATGTAAATCGGTCGTGGGTTTCACAGGCCGCGGCTGAGCAAACATACGGTTTTTACGGTCCCAACATGATGGGGCTCAACGGTTTGGGTATCCCCACGGCAATAGGTGCGAACTGTGTTTTCAGGCGTGCTGCGCTGGACAGTATCGGAGGGCATGCGGTAAGTCTTGCCGAAGATGTAAACACCAGCCTGCGTTTACACGCCCAGGGGTGGAAAAGCGTATATGTACCCTACAGAGCATCATACGGCCTTGTTCCAGAGGACATGGATACCTTTTTCAAGCAGCAGCTGAAATGGTCCAAAGGCATGTTTACTCTTTTCTTCAGCGAATACCCTAAACTGTTTGGAAAGCTCTCTCTTCCGGCAAAACTTCAGTACTTCTTTGCGGGAACCCATTACCTGAACGGGTTTGTAACCATGCTTACGATTCTCCTTCCGGTAGTCTTTCTTTACGCCAAAATTTTTGCCGTAGAGATGCCTTTCGATCAGTTCGCCGTGCATCTTGTTCCGTATGTGCTTATAACAGTGGTTATAAACCTGTATGTACAGCGGTGGTATTCCGACAAGAGCGAATATGGTATTCCATGGCGTACCATGCTCTTTGAGCGCGGGACATGGTATATCTATTTCCTGGGGCTGTTCTATGCTGTAGTCGGTAAAAAGGTGCTCTATCTTCCGACTCCAAAGAAAGCCAAAGCCGGCAGGTGCTGCAAACTGGTGATCCCGCATATTGTAGCGGTTGTGCTGTCGGCATCGGCCGTAATTTTTGCTTTTCTCACATACCCGCGCATAGATGGGGGCACGATTCTCATGACGGCATTCGCGGGGCTTAACATCATAACACTCACCCCGATTATCGTCCTTGGGATATATAACCCCAAATGGGAGACGCAAGATGAAAACCTCCCGGACGAAATCCCCGTTCCTTCGGTTGCGGTAGAGACTGTGGGGGATCAATGAAAAGATTGAATAAAAAAAACACCGTTCTTATTACGGCAATTATCTATGCAGCATGTATTGTTCTCTTGTACCGCTATGCGGTGCCGGCGCTGGAAAACACTGCGAGGACATTTGTTTACAACAACATTGTAAAAAGAATGGTTGATGATAAACGGCAATTGGTTAATGAAAAAAACTTCAATCTCGGCATATACCGCCCCGAGTTACCATATCACTTCGATAAGGTGTATTCGATACAGCAAAAGCTGGGAGTTCGTCTGTCGACGATCTCTTTTTATCAGGCTTGGGGAGAAGGGCGGGAGCATGAATTCAAAAAAAAGGTGGTCAACAACATCTCGCGCGGAGGATATACACCCTTTATCACCTGGGAACCCTGGTTGGCTGCATTTAATGAGTATGAAGGAAAAATGCCCGATTCGAGCCTGAGTATAATTTCGGGAGGGGAATTTGACTGGTACATACGATCCTGGGCTCGGGAGTCTGCAAAATACGGAAAACCTTTTTACATAAGACCGCTTCATGAGATGACGAATGCAACATATCCATGGAGTTCAAAGTATAAAAACAGTCCCGAGATGTTTATCGAATGCTGGAAACATATTGTCTCGATTTTCCGCGAGGAGGGGGCACGAAATGTCGCGTTTGTGTGGACCCCATACAAACCGGCCGATACTTTGTACTACCCGGGAAACGAATGGGTCGACTGGATCGGTCTCGATATATTCAACTATGGTCCGCTTTCAGAAAACGGCATGTGGATAGATTTCTTTACCCTCACCCGTTCCTTCTACGATGCGGTAAAGCAGTACAACAAACCTGTGATAATCGCGGAAGTCGGTACAGTGGAGCAGGGAGGAAATAAAAACATCTGGTTCAGGGATATGTTTAACACTCTCGCGACCGGTACATTCCCAATGATACACGGACTGATTGTATTTGATACACCTGTAAGCAAGGCTCCAAATGGACTAACGGTCGATTTGAGTATGACCACGGATGAGAATATTTATTCGGTAATCGATACCCGGAAACTAACAGATTCTTTACATATTATACCTTACCGTAAATAAAGGAGAAAGTATGCGATACATGCGACTGGGATTATTAAGCATCTTCTGTATTATTGTGCAAATTCATTCGGCTGAAAAGATAACCGAGGTCTTTGCCAACACCTACGGTAAGATACAGAACGGGAAAGTGGTATATTTCGATTACTACTCACCCGACGGTTTAGCATCATATCCGGCAATCTGTGAATACGATTTACAAACAAAGACCGCGGGTGTACTGATTCCCAAACAAAATCCTTATCCGGATCATATCTATTACGGTTCATCAGGAAACTATGTGGCTTATGTGTCTCTGAAAAATACAACAGCCACGTACTACCTTCAGTCCTATGATTTGACCAACGGCACTATAAACAGATTGTGCGAAGATCCTTCCTGGAAAGAATCGATAAATGTTGGAGGGGATAAAGTCGTCTGGGTAGATTACCGTCATGTCTCGAATATAGACAGCATAAACGGCGAGATCTATCTGCACAATATTACAGACCGGACGACACAGCGGATAACCCAAACCCAATGGTGGGAAAGCCGTCCCGCAACCGACGGTAATACCGTGGTATGGGTCTCTTATGAGAATGGTACATACGGAAACGTATACTATAGAGACATTTCCGGCGGAACCCCTCAGCCTGTTTCACAGCGCAGCTCTCACCAGGATAAGCCGCGTGTATACGGAAAGTATATTGTGTGGGAAGATTTCCGTAACGCCGGTTCAGATCCTTCGAATGCGGATATTTATGCATATGACATGGAAACAGACACGGAGATGGAAATTTGCGTGGAAAGTAAATTCCAGGGTAATCCATACATTGACGGATCGATTGTGGTCTGGGAAGATTACCGAAATGAGCCAGGAAACGGTATAAATGCCGATATTTACGGATACGACCTTTCTACCGGGAATGAAATACAGGTTGCGGTTGAAAGTGGTTTTCAGGGCAATCCAACCGTAAACGATTACTCCGTCTGCTGGTTTAGTATGGATGCAGACAGTTCGATGTGGCTTTCTATGGATACTATCGATAGATCTCATGAATCCGGATCGAAAGGAAAATTTTTAACGGACAGACGCACTGATCTGCGCTCCCGTCTTAGCTCTAAAGAGCTTGTGATTACGGGCCTCAAGCCAGGGACAACTTATGAAGTTTTTCTTTATGACACAAGAGGTCGGCTCGTGGACAGGTATAGAAATACAAGTAAAGAAGTTGCATCCGGATGGGTTTTCGATCGAATCATACCAAAGGGAAAGTATGTAATATCCGTAGAAACTTCGGAAGCAAGCTTTACTTTTAACAAGATTATAGCATCCGAATAGGTATTGGCCGTCATGAAAGCTGGACTTACATTTCTTTTTATTGGGCTTATTTTCTCGGCAACATCGGGCATGATGCTGAAACTGGAACATTACTATCTGGGTGATAATATCGATTTCAGATATAATACCTACACTATTTCAGCCGACAATATCTCGATTGGTTTCGGCACCCTGAATACCCAGCTGCAATACTCCATGCAGGAACATACATCCACCTCCTTTGGAATCGCTTCCTTTCTGAGGGAGTACCTGGGCCTTAAAACATCCTACTCTATGTCGTTAGGTAAAGTTGGAGCTACGATTCATGCCGGTATTCATGATATTCTTGACCCCAAATCATTCGATTTGTCAAATATATCGACGGGAGCTAAACTCAGGACATCAATGGGTTTGAATAATTCGGGGCTTAGCTTATCTTCGGAAATTTCGGTTGATTATGGTGTAGCGCGAGATAACCCGGTCAGCACCGCTCTTGCCATCCCAAAATTGACTACAAAAGCCGATGTGGGAGTGGGGTTGAAAAGCTGGCAGTATCATGCTTTTTTTTCTCACTCCTGGTATGGAAGCGTAAATGGTGGTAAGTGCGTTTCATATCTGGACCATTCCGTGTTTTTCAACAGCGTAAGAGTACATGCGCTTATGGAGGATACAGCGGATGGGATAAGTACCAACTCGAGTATAAGCGCCGGGTTTTATGCATTCGGCCCACCTCTGCAAAGCCTTCCCTGGCTTTATACCGGCATGTCGTTTAACTTCTCCAACTACAAAAAAGACTTCTACTACCCCCTTAGAACAGAGATGCAAAAAGGCAGAGTCGCCGCAGTTTATGAAGACAAAACAGAGTATGCTCATTTTCCATACGCTACCGCAAGTTCCCAAATATGCGCCAATGTGATTGTTGCCGCGACATATAGAACGGATATTGGTAAAATGCCTATCTCGAAAACGGATTTGAAGCTTTCGGTGCCTGTATTCTCCAACAGCAGGCAACCTGTTTACTATCAGGAAGAATACGGCAGTTTGATTTCGTTTAAAAAGGGTATGTACAGTCAAAAAGGTTTGGGGCCGTTGTCGGCTGAACTGTCTGTGGGTAAGGACATCGGAAAAGCATTCACCGTGGAGGCAAAGGGGGTATATTTTGCCAAACCGTATGCACCATATACTTATTGGGGGAAAGACTGTTACCGTTACTTCAGTTCACGATTGGCAATAACTTCTCGATTCTGAACCGAGTGAAAGGCTGAGTTTTATTTTCCCGATCGCCTCCCTATTATGCCGATGTATTGCCAAATAGATTGAAAAGACATATTTTACATAAGCAGTTTAAATGTTAAATTGTCTGAGAACGGCAGCTTTCTGTACCCAAAAGAGACCTGCAACGTTTTTCCTTTGCATAGTTCTTTTTAGAACGATATACTCTTTTCTGGGTACAAAAGTGTTGTAACAGGTTTCAGGAGGTAGTTACATGAATCTCGTCATTGTCCTTTTCTGTGTTTTTTTTAGCGGTAGTTTATCCTGGATGTTATTCGAGCTAAGACGTAAAAGCGGATAATAAATACCACTTTTTCTGCAACTTGCTGTAAAAACAATCACCTGGTACTCAAAGGGATCATTTTCGTGCTTTTATCGGAAGGCGTGGAAACGGTTCCTTTATTTGTATTCCGTATAATATTTCATTTTCAAACAAAACTTCTTATCAAATTCGTCTTTTCGTAACCAGATGAAGCATCCGATACTACATGATTCAAATCTCCTTTTTTGCTACTCCTTCGATGATGTCCACAGGAATAACGGTTCTATGTATCCTTTCTCCCGGTTTTTAATCAAGTAGAGGAGAGCTTTTGCAAGAAGTGAATGCGATTGAGCAGGTCAAGCAGGAATTACAGCCTGCGGGCAGAGGCATATCTGTTCTTTTACTGAGTGTGTGTCTTCTTGTATTGGGCAATAATTTACAGGGAACACTTATTGGTGTCCGCGCGGGACTGGAGGGCATGAGTGCGGTAAGTGTCGGTTTGATGATGTCCGCATATTATGCCGGATATTCAGCTGGATCGATTTTCCTTCCTCATCTGATTGTTTGCGTCGGTCACATACGAACATATGCGGCTTTGGCATCCCTGGCTTCGGCCCTTACACTCGCTTACCTGCTTGTAGTTTTCACTCCGGCATGGATCGGTTTGCGTCTTTTGCAGGGCCTCTGTTACGCCGGAATGATCCTGGTTATCGAAAGCTGGCTTAACGGGTGCTCTACCAGAAAGGACAGGGGACGTGTTTTAGCAACCTACGGACTTGTATTCTGGGGTTCCTCCGCTGTCAGTCAGGGGCTTCTAAATATTGCAAATCCAAACAGTTTCATTCTCTTTTGTATCGTGTCGATTTTGGTCAGTGTAGCATTGGTACCTATCACTCTGGCACCATCCAGAGCCCCGACAGCAATTCTGGCGGCTCGCGTTAAACTACGTCGGCTTCATGCAATTTCTCCGGTTGGTATGACAGGGGTATTTGTCAGCGGGCTATGTATCGGCGGTGTCTGGGGTATGGGGCCGGTCTTTGCGCAAAGCATCAAACTGGACCGGGCCGGGATCTCGATCTTCATGGGTGCTGTCATGGCGGGTACTCTGATATCCCAGTGGCCTCTGGGGCGCTTGTCTGACAAGATAGATCGAAGGATTGTTATCGTTATATCGGGAGCGGGAGCCGGTATTATCGGTCTGATTCTGGCTGTGCAGCAATCATATTCTCTGCAATCGCTGGTGGGGCTTGTACTTGCATATGGTGGCCTGAGTATTCCCTTATATTCTTTGTCGGTTGCCCATGTAAACGATTGCGTCCATGAAGAAGAGAGTGTCGGTACAGCCAGCACTCTGATCCTTCTGCAAGGCATTGGTTCGGCTCTTGGGCCGGTCATTGCCGGATACATAATGGGAAAAACGGGCCCACAAGGGTTGTTTTATTTCGTTTCCTTTCCTTTGATACTTCTTTCGATATACGGATTGTTTATGATGACTCAGAGAGAGGCCGTATCCAAGAAGATAAAGAAAGGATTCATGGCCATTCCACGGATTAGTTATGTCTGGCTGACCGTACACACCAGGAAAAAACATAAGGAAAAGCAACATCCTCACCATACCAGAGCATAAAAATTTATCCTTGTCTGTTTGATTCCCAGGAATTAATTTGAATTCCGTTCGGCAGTTACCGTCAAACCGGTAACTATCCGGCTGAAATATTCGATATTGTTGAGGGTGTCAGGGAATCCGGTGAGAATCCGGAGCGGACCCGCCACTGTTATCCCGGTCCCGTTTTCGCGGGATCAGAGTTCCATCAATTGACAATGCCACTGTTCCGAAGTGAGGGATGGGAAGGCTGATGGAATCAGGAGAGCCAGGAGACCTGCCCAAACAATTCTCTAACCAACTTAACCGGTCGATTTTCGTGGATTGAAATCGACGAGGTACTCTTGTGCGTTCTAATGCTGTCCGTGCGGCTGTTGCGGGTATTTGTGTGTGCCTGATGATTTCTTGGGGTAAGGCTTCCGAAGTCAACGTTGATGTGCACTCGCCCGATCTGATAAAGCCCGATACACTTGTTATCGATTCCACAAAACATGCGGTTAGGAATCAAAAGAGCAGTGCAGATGAAGCACCGGGGGATGCCGTGGTGCTCGAAAAGATGGTGGTGACCGAAAGCTCCGTAAACCGACACACGGCTTCCTTCACCTATCTGGATGCCGACTATTTTTTGGGTGAGTATATCGACCTTGGCTCTGTTCTGGAAGGTGTTTCGGGTGTAAATATACGGCGAACCGGCGGATTTGGTCAGTATTGCGAAGCCACCATTCGTGGTGGGGCAGCCCGGGATGTGGTTGTTTATCTGGATGATGTGTTACTAAACGCAGGGGAGGGGGCAGCCGTAAATCTCAGCTCGATTCCCCTGGGACTGCTTCAGAGCGTCACAGTATATAAAGACGGCTACGCACCGCTTGAGCTGGCGGGAAAACAGATGGGAGGGGTGATATCACTGAGCACCTCAGAGAAAACATCCCCGCGGACGCTTGGAGTCGATTGTGAGCTGGGAAGTTTCGGGTACCGTCGGTTCGCAGCCTTGTATCAGGAAAGTACAGGTAATCTTCATCACCACATAAGTATCGATTACGCCGGCAGCAGAAATGATTATCCCTACACTCATGATAACGGAACGACTCTTCCCACCAGAAGAAACCCCGATCCCACCTGGGACGATCTGCAACTTAGAAGGAAAAATGCTCAGGCCTCTCAACTCTCTTTGTTATATCGCACCTCGGTTTCAACAGAAGAGAGACTCACTTTCCGGGCTCAGGCCGGATACGACAAAAGCAAACGCGGCTTATTCAACAGTCTGCACAGAGATGAGCAGGACGGGGATGAGAGCGCCGATCGTATCCACGGTCTTATCCATGCTGATTTCAATCTTTCACCCTATTTTCGGACCGACTTACAGTTAAGTTCTGTTTACAATCACTCTTTCCTTGATGATAAACTGGGGCATTTTTCATTTGGAATCCCCGGCAAACGATATTCCCGTATGCCCCACATTGATGGATTCATCAAAGCATCGTGGGATCTCAGCGAAGCTTTCGGTGTCGGTTTCCTGATTGGAGGCGGATACGAATCCCTGAAAAGAGAAAGTGAGCATTCCGACCAAGAGAACCGAAAGTTCGCACGCAAATACAGTGGACGATGGGGCCTGGAACTTACATACGGCAGAGAAAAGCTAAGCTTGTCACTACGGGCATTGGGAAGGTATGAATCGGATCTGGTCAGAGACAACATGCAGTCGCCAAAGGAATCCGACGAGCTGTTTCCTTCCCTACAGGCTCGGATTCAAATCAGCCCGCGTTCTTTCTGGACGATTCAAACGACGGTCTCCCACAGCAGTCGAAGTCCCAGCTATTTCGAACGTTTCGGCTGGGGGAATGGTTTTATCGCATCGGTTTTTTCCTCTCCCGATCTGAGTGCCGAGACAAGAACGGAAGCGGATTGCGGCACATCCTTACACTTCTCTTGCCTCAACACCACTGCAGCTGTTCATATCGCTCGAATCGACGACAAGATAAAAACGATACAGAAGAGTAACCGGCAGTTTCAGAACGAAAATTATTCGGATGTCCTGGTGAGAGGATTTGAGTGGGATATTGCATTCGATCCGTGGTCTTTTCTTTCTCTGTCAAACAGCTTCTCCTTCATACGCAGTACCGTCATCTCCTCTCAATTTTCGAGTTGGAAAGGAAAAAATGAATCTTACCTACCGTCATTTCAGAATATGTCGTCGGTACAGCTCAGGTACAGGATATTCAGGCTGACACATTCATTTTATGTACAAGGCCCCTATTTTCTTGATACCGATAATCTGCAGAAATGGGATGAAAACAAACCGGTACTGTCAGCCGGCTTATCCTGTTTTCTTTTCAATAGAATAGACCTCTCATACCGCCTCGAAAACTATCTAAATGTTCATAATATGGATTTCAGGCATATGCTGCGTCCCGGTCGTCAGCATATCGTTACGTTAACCGGGGATATTTTGGGTTGATCTATTTTGCGAATTCTTGATATTTATGATTTTTTTTTGACTTAACACTGGGGGATTTTATGCGATGCTGCGCCGCCGCGGTTCTTGTTTTCGTTTTGATGTCGAGTTCAATTTATGGTCAAATAACCGGTGTAGTGACAGACACAACCGGAAATCCTTTGGCAAACGCGATTATTTCCGATACCGACGGTAAATCGGTGATCAGCGATGATGATGGTACTTTTACATGGGAATTGGTTTCGGTGCGAAATTCTTCACGATCCAACTCATCAAGGTTTAGTGTAACAGGCTCGCGGATCAGATTCAAGACGGATATACCCGGAGACATGAAAGTTTCAGTCTTTGAGCTGAATGGGAAAACCGTACTTCATCGCAAAGCGAAACTGCAGTCGGGAACCCACGGCTTTGATCTGGCCGAAATGCTGCACTCTAAACATCTCTCTTGTGGGATGTATGTGTTTTCTCTTTCGGCTCCATCGCTTAAATTCTCTTCACCGCTTATGATCCACGGCAGAGCAATCAATATTATCAGAAAGCCTGAAATGATTGCAACAGGTCAACTGTCCAAAAAAGCGAACATAAGCCAGTCATCACTCAAAGTAGAGCGAAAGGGGTATATCGGTAAAAGTGTCAGTATTTCCGCGGATGCTTTCCCGGACACGGTCCGTCTAGTACCGTCGAGCCGAAAAATCGTGGTTGCAACAGCCTCGGTAGATTTCTCGGCGGGAGGGAATGTGAGTATTCTTGATGCTGACGATTTTGATGTGCTTGAGAATATTACACCTATTCATGCGGACAATCATGTACGTACGTTTAGTAATGATGCTTATATACTGGAGCGCTACGATATCGATAATGTCATAAGAATGGGCTCCGACGGCGCTTTGGAATATCAGCAGAATGTAGGTACAGGGGTAAACGTGCAGGATATCGCGTTCGCAAACGACACAAAAGCTTTTGTAACTTTGTACCAGAGTGACATGATGCTGGTGTTTGATCCGGAAAACGGAGTCGTTACCGACAGCATAGACTTAAGCGCATATGTGGCATATGCGCAAACGGACAGTGCCGAGCAATTTCCCTTTGCAGGCTCCGCGATTGTCGGTGGGGAATATCTGTTTGTAGCTTGTCAGAGGCTGGATGGGGCAACATTCGGGCCCGGAGACACCAGCCTTATTCTGGTGATCGATACCTCCTCAAACGAAGTAATCAAAACGATTGCTCTTGATAAGAAGAATCCGGTATCGATGGATGCTTTCCATAATTCCCTGTATGTAAGCAGTGTCGGCAGCTGGTTTGATCCCTCAGACGGCGGCATAGAAAGGATCGATCTTACTACATTGGAGAATACGGGGGTTGTTCTGGAGGAGCAGTTATTCGGTGGTAACATATCGACTTTAGTTGCCGTTTCGAACAAGCGTTTACTGGTGAGCGTGGGCAAAAACAGTGAGGATTTTTCCAGATTCTGGAACGATATTGTTCCCTGCAACCCGCAAACGGGAGAAGTCGAGACACCGATTTCAAATATCGATAATGCTTTCGGTGGTGTAGCATATGACGGTATTTATATATATATAGGAGACAGGAGTGAAAGCGCCCCGGGAATAGTTGTTATTAATCCGAGAGATTATAGTGTGGTGCAAGGGCCGATTTCCGCCGGACTTCCCCCATCATCGATTTCAGTTATTGAGATGGAGTGAGTCGATAATGGGCTCCGTGCCGTCCTTTGTCAAAGAAACAAGTAGAGTATTGGTTAAGTGATGATGATTAGATATCTGTTTTTATTACATGCTTTTTTACTTCTTCTGACGGGCTGCGGGTCTGATCGCCCTGACGAGGTGGGTAATTTTCGAGATGATTATTCCCGAATAATATCTCTGTCGCCGGGTATTACCGAGACGATTTTCGCGCTTGGAGCAGGAGAGCGAATTGTCGGTGTCACACGCTTTTGTTCGTATCCGCCTCAAACGGCAGACATTCCGAATGTCGGCGGGTACTTTGACACAAATTATGAGGCGCTCCTGCGGCTTGCCCCCGACCTTGTAATCGTCATGAAGGAGCATGGTGATGTTAAAAGTTTTCTGAAGAAGAACCAAATCCCATACCTTGAGACAGATAATCATAATGTCGCATCCTTACTCCAGTCTTTTAAGAGCATTGGAGCGGTGGTGGATAAAGAAAAAGAAGCCGCTGCTCTTGTCAAAGCATTTGAACAAAAGCTCTCATCTTATCATATATCTACGACTTACAAGCCCAAAACCCTGCTTGTAGTGGACCGAACCGATATGGGCTCAGGCACAATCTCGGGAGTATGGGCCGCGGGGCGAGGTACGTTTTTTGATGATTTTCTTCGATCGGCGGGAGCAGAAAATGTAGTGAAGGCCAAAGGTAAGGAGTATCAGACACTGTCGATTGAAGGAATAATTTCATTGGCACCGCAAGTTATTATCGATATCACCAGGGGAGTGAAAGAGGTGAGTGAATCCGACGTTGAATCGGACTGGCATTCCATCTCGAGCCTGCCGGCGGTTCAGGACAGTCTGGTATTCTATATAGACAGCTCGTATACTTCGGTTCCGGGCCCCCGAATCATACATTTTCTCGAAGATATACAGACCATAATCATGCGCACAGAAAGAATAATCGCATCGAGAAGGAAAAGTTGAAATGGACGGATCAAAACCCCGATATCCTTTTCGTCTTGGCTGCACCTCGTATGTAATCCCGGATCAAGTCATCCCAAATGTTAAAAAAATGTCGCATCTGGTAGATGATATCGAGTTGGTTTTTTTTGAATCTCCTTACAATTCAATTATTCCGTCGAAAGAGGATATCGAAACACTCGGTTCATTGGCCAGTGACAATGACCTAACATACACCGTTCATTTACCGATCGATCATAAGGCAGGATCTCATTCGGTGAGGGAGCGCATGGATTTCGTAGAATCGGCTTTGCATATCATAGAACTGACGGCACCTCTTGATCCCTGCGGTTATGTGCTGCATTTCGACGGGATTGGCTATGATTCACCTACCGAGGAGGTAATTTTCTGGCGTAGTGCCGTAAATGAGATTTGCGTTCATCTGAATTCGGGTTTAAGAATCGATCCTCGTCTAATATGTATAGAAAACCTGGCATACCCTTCGGAGTGGCATCTTGAGATTGTTTATCGATTTGGGTTTTCATTTTGTTTCGATATTGGTCATTTGTGGAAGGACAGGGTTGAAAACTGGCTGGATATAGTTCATGGCGGTATGTCCCGTACGCGTATATTTCATTTACACGGCATCAGTAACGGTCGTGATCATCAGTCATTAGCCTGCGTTCCCCGGGAGTATATGATCCGGATGATTGATCAGATCCTTCCGCTTTTTCATGGAGTGGTTACTCTGGAATTGTTTAACGAGAAAGAAACTCTCGACTCCATGAAGATTTTGCGTGATCTATGGGAAAGATAACTCTTAACTTCGGTCATTATTTGAAGTTATCTTGAGCTGCATTCTTAGAAAGATCATTAATAGTGAACCGAGGCGTTCGTCAGCTGACCTTTTTCTTTTTTCATACCCATTCTCGGCCCGGCGGTTGCATTAATATCATTCAGATATTCTTGCCTCATTTCATCGCCGGAGTAAAATTTTGGGCATCTTTCAAAAACTTATACTGTTAAAACTCTGCACACTTCTTTTGGTTTGTTCACCCCTTTCCAATGAAGAATCGGGGGAATCTCCGTCGCCGGGGCCTCAAAGATATTTGGATAAGGTTTTTTCCGAAATCCGGCGTGGCACGGTTACTTACGGCGAGACCGAAACGATACTTAACATTACCCTGTCGCTTCAGATGGATATCTATGAACCGGTGGAGGATTCTGTTGAGTTTCGTCCTTTGATCATTTTGGGTCATGGAGGAGGATTTTTGACCGGTAACAGAAGAGATGCAGATATTGTAAGGTTATGTGAGGAGTTTGCATACAAAGGCTACGTTACCGCCTCATACTCGTACCGTCTGGGGGTACGCGAGATATCGCGTGACGGATACGGGCAGGCGATACTGCGGGCGGTTCAGGATGCCAAGTCCGCGGTAAGATATTTTTATGCAAATGCCGGTCGGTACAGGATCGACACCGCTTCGATAATTCTTGGTGGTGTTTCCGCCGGAGCCGTAACAGCCGTACACTATGCCTATTGGCAGCCGGATGAATTGGCGCAGGAGTTTGATACGACGGGACTTGGCGGACTGGAAGGAAACAGCGGGAATCGGGGCTTCTCATCAGATATAAAAGCCGTAATCAACTGCTGGGGTGCGATTGCCGACAGCAGCTGGATAGATCCTGGAGGGAAACCTATCGTAAGTGTGCACGGCATTGATGATCCGGTGGTACCTTTCGGGAGTGGGGGTGCTTATCAGGTAAATGAGTTGCGGTTGTATGGCAGCAAGGTTATTCACAGAGTTGCGCAGCGGGTCGGGATTAGATCGTCGTTGCTTACTTTTGAGGATATCGGCCACGGCCTTAACAGCAACGATACCGAGGTCGATACGATGATAATATTCATAGCCGATTTTCTGTACCCTCTCACACCTCCGGTGCAGAATGGTCGGTGAGTCTGATTTATTTTAGGGCATATTGTCTTGTGCTTGCTTGAATCAGGACATGTCCGATAAAAAGGAAGCTTACTGCGATTAGCGAATATTTAGTTTGGATAATATGGGGTTTGAAGTTATTGGCGGTTACGGTCAAATAAGATCGTACAGTTAATAATATGCAAGTAACTGATAAGAAAAAATTTAGCATGCTTGATTGGCATTTTGATTGGAACACCTGGTCTTCTTGCTTGTATTTTTGAGTACAGTGTCTCTGATTTCGGATAGGTGGAATGGCAATTTACATAAAGAACGTCTCTTTTTCGTGTCGCCAAAATTGTATACTTCATGACATTACAGCTCGACTGCACAAGGGACAACGCTGGGCAGTTATAGGAAAAAACGGTGCCGGTAAAACTACCCTGATCAAGTGCATATCCGGTATTCACAGACGGTATTGTGGCTCTATTTCATACGATGGCAAGGATTTGCGCTCATATTCCGCACGCAGTCGAGCCCGCCTGATCGCCTATGTACCTCAGGGAATCAGTGGTGTGTTGCCTTATAAGGTCGCTGATTTTGTTATGATGGGACGGTTTGCGTATCAATCCTTTACGGCAGTCGCTACAGCCGAGGACCGAGCGATCGTAGATTATTCCCTTGAGCTTACAGACACCTCCCATCTTGCCGACCGGCAGATGCATACGCTTAGCGGAGGAGAACTTCAGAGAGTCATGATAGCGGGTGCTGTTTCCCAGCGCCCGGAAGTACTTCTTTTGGATGAGCCTGCGACTTTTCTTGATCCCTTGCATCAGCAACAGCTTGAAAATGCGCTTCAAAGAGTGCACAGGCAATTCGGTATGACAATAGTTACCGTAACGCATGACATAAATACCGCATTAAACGGCTACGACAATGTTCTCGCACTGGTCAGCGGGCGATCCTTTTGGTCCGGGCCGGCGGGGGACCTGCTTGCAAGGTCTCCATCTATCCTTAAAGACATCTACGGAATAGATTTTGAATCGGCAGTCATGCCCTCCGGGGATCCCATATTTGCTCCAGCGAAAGTTGCTTTATGAACTTCCGAAGGATTTTGCTTTTCTCTTTTGTTTTTGCGACCACTGTTTTATGTGTTGCCCCCTTTATCGGAATGGAGCTGCTTTCGCCGACTCTTTTTTCCGACTCAGGTAGTATGGAGTGGCAGATATTTTTCGATCTGCGTCTACCCAGGGTCATAACCGCATTTGTAGCCGGCGGTACTCTGGCTGTGGCCGGTATGGTGTTTCAAGGGCTGTTCAGAAACCCCTTGGCGACTCCTTTTACCCTGGGCATCAGCAGCGGGGCATCCTGTGGAGCAGCATTGGTGATTCTTTTTGGAATTGGCGGTACTTTTCTGAGCACACCTTTTACGACAATTGGAGCCTTTGTTGGTGCTCTTAGCGCAACAACACTGGTGTATGCCCTGTCGTCTACCCGAAGAACCACCTCCGGGGTAACGATGCTGCTTGCGGGGATCGCGGTAAGTTTTTCTTTTTCCAGCATTCTATTGTTTGTGCAGTATCTAAGCGATTTGAAACACTCGTTTCAGATTGTAAGATGGCTCATGGGAGGTGTCGAAGTGTATGGATATACCCGACTTATGTTGATGCTACCTCTCGTTGTCATGGGTTTATCCGTAATCACGTTTCATCTTACGCATCTGGATCACTTTCTTACCGGAGAGCATTTGGCATCAAGCAGAGGCATCAACATTAAGGCTACCCGGCTGTGGCTTTTTGCGGCCACATCGATAAGTATCGCGGGTGTGGTGGCAACATGCGGCCCGATAGGATTTGTGGGCATGATGGCTCCTCATATCTGCAGGCTTATTATCGGCAACAAACACAGGCAGTTGGGGCCAATCAGCTTTCTTTTCGGCGGCACTTTTCTGGTAGTATGTGATACAATCGCGCGAGTGATCATAGCTCCTTCCGAAATGCCGGTAGGTGTGCTGACCGCGCTATTGGGCGGCCCATTTTTTCTGTGGATTCTATTGAGCAGGGCAGACAGATCGAGCGGCTGGCAGGTATAGGTGCGGATCAACTCCGGAAAAAACAGGTTTTGTTTCAATTCCCCATTGTTTAAAAATAGTGATACTTCTATTTTATGGAAATGAAAGATGAAATAAAAGCAACCGTTTTTAGAGTTTCTTCCAATTTATGATTACTATCAATAATCTCAATTTTGGATATACCAGTAGGAATCTGCTGTTTAAGGAACTTTCTTTACAGCTTTCAGCCGGTAAAACCTATGGTCTTTTGGGAAGAAACGGTGCAGGTAAAACCACTCTGCTTAAGATTCTCACAGGTCTGAGGTTTGCATCTACAGGCACTGTGGATGTTGCGGGCTACAATCCTCGCGAGAGAAACCCCAATATGCTGGCAAAGATATTTTTCATCATGGAAGAAAACATCCTGCCTTCTGTCAGTGTAGGGGAGTACCGACGAAGGCTGTCTCCGTTTTATCCAGAATTCAGCTATTCTCTTTTCAGGGAATACTTGGAAAAGTACGAGATTGGTGAGGACAAAAACCTTGCCGAGCATTCATACGGTCAAAGAAAAAAGGTTCTCCTCGCATTTGGACTCGCTTCAAACGCCCCGATAATCATTTTGGATGAGCCTACTAACGGTTTGGATATCCCTTCCAAAACTAAGTTTCGATCCCTTCTGGCCGATGCCGAAAATGAGCATCGGATAATAATTATTTCTACTCATCAGGTCAGAGATATCGAAGATGTGATCGACAACATAATAATACTGGAGAAGGGGAGGGTGATTTTAAAGCAGGCATTTACGGCGGTTTCCGAGAAATTGAGATATGAATTGCGACAAAATCCCGCGGATGAGGGTGAGGTTCTTTACCAGGAGCGGGTACCGGGAGGATTTGCGATTATTACGGCAAACGATTCCGGCGCCGGTTCCCGTCTTGATTTGGAGATTCTATTTAACGCTATAACTTCGAATCCCGAAAAATTCCATAACCTATTATAAAACAATCATATGGATGCATTTTTTTCACCGAAAAGACTGACACCGACTTTAAGAAACGATATTATTACTTTATATCGTCCTTTTATTTTGTCTAATATCATAGTCTTATCTATTTCTATGATGATTACTGTATTTGTTTTTCGCACTGGAACCGGTTGGAACTACTACGACTTTCTGTTTAGTCCGTTGTTGTTTATCGGTGGGTATCTTTTCAGTGCCGGTATGTTCGGCGATGTACATAATCGATTGAAGGGATCTTCATATCTTCTTGTTCCTGCGTCGGTTACGGAGAAATTTGCAAGCAGGCTGATAATAGCAGGTTTGTTATATGTCATTGGAATTATTGCAATTATGAGCATTTTTTCTTATCTGGTGTTTTTTGTAGTTAGAGGTGCATCCGGCACCTATTTGCCTGTGTTTTCTCCATTTCGTACCGAAATCATGAAACTTGGCGGCATATACTTTGTCACCCAGTCTATTTTCCTTTTTGGTTCGACTCTGTTTAAGAGGCACGCGTTTTTAAAAACTCTGCTGATAATGATTGCCGTTTCGATCGCGTTTTCAATCATACAGGGAATTATCGGAGCACTTGTAATTAGAGGGAGTCGATCTTTCCAGATAAACATCACCATTGATGAACTGGTTCAGTTTTTCGATTCTCTTGCACCTGCGATTAAGGTTTTTTTCTGGTTTATCATGGCCCCAGCTTTCTGGATTGCATCAATATGGCGACTGAGAAATTTACAACGATAGGGAAGTGCCACTACCCTGCTTTTGTATTTTTCAATCACGGCAAGGAATCTCCACTGAGCGCCATTACGCTCCTCGTACAACGATCTTAACCGAGAGAGCAGCACTAAACCCCACGGAGAAGAATCCAAATCGGGTTTGTGTTCGACCAACGATCTTAACCGAGAGAGCTACACCAAACCCACGGCAAAGAATCCAA